>CACYEE010000142.1 GCA_902773415.1 uncultured Actinomyces sp. | reverse complement strand
TTCCTCTTCGGAGGAAACAACTCCGACGTCGCCCTCGGAGTTCTCGAAGACCACGTCGTCGCAGGAGAATCCGTGACCGGAACCGTCAAGGTCACGAACATTTCGAGGCACCCCGCCCTTCCCGGCACCCTCGAAATCCCCATCGGCGAAGCCCTCGCCGAAACCGGGATCCCCTTCCTGCGCGCAGGCGCCGCCAGCGAACAGGACCTCCACATTCCCGCACGCGCACGCGGCCTCGTCGATGTCGGCCCCGTCCGCTCCATCCGGGCCGACCCCGTAGGCCTGCTCCACCGGGACATCCAGTGGACCGACAAGCATACCCTGTACGTCCACCCCAGAACCGTCAACCTTCCCGTCACCGCCCGCGGCTTCGTCCGGGACCTCGAAGGAACCCCCTCCTCCCAACTCGTCACCGACGACATCTCCTTCCACGCCATCCGCGAATACGTGCCCGGCGACTCCCCGCGAAACATCCACTGGAAGACCACCGCGAAGACCGGAACCCTCATGGTGCGCCAATTCGAGGAAACCCGAAAGTCGATGGTCGGCGTGCTCCTGTCCCTCCATGAAAGCGAATACGTCGACCTCGAAGGATTCGAGATCGCCATCAGCGCAGCCGCCTCCCTCGCGGTCCGCTTCATCCGCGACCATCAGGACCTCGAAATCCTCGCCTCCGAGGAAATCCCCGAATCCGCCCGCCGGCACTTCGCCACCGTACGGAGACTGTCCACCCACGATCCCGTCGCCGCGCTCAACGACTTCACCCTTCTCGATCACGGCGAAGACATGATGCCCCTCGACGACATCGCCCGCGTCTGCGCACGCCAGCTCGAAAACCTCTCCAACGTGTTCCTCGTCACCGGTCCGGTCCTCAGCCTCCAGCAGTTGCAGGCAACCGCCCAGCAGTTCTCCGGCGACACCTCCGTCGTCATCATCCGCGTCGATCTCGACTCGCGCCCCCGGCTCCAGTTCATCTCCGGGGTTCCCATCTTCACCCTCGGCGCGCTCGAAGACCTCAAGCACCTCATGTCGAGGGTGGTGCAGGCATGATGGCACGCAGGACACGCACGCTCTGGCGCACGACATGGGATCGCCACGCCTGGTTCGGCCTCGCCATGATAGTCGCCATCGTCGGCATCGTCATCGCCGGTTCCTGGCCCATCTACGGCAAGCCGACCATCCTCCTTGCAGGCAGCGCCGCGGCAGCCACCGGCATCGGACTCGGAATCTTCTTCGCCAGGCGGAGGGTCGCCGCCTGGCTTGCCGCCCTCCTCGTCTATGTCCTCTACGTCGTCGTCGCCCTCCTTTCCGCCGTGCCCTGGGTCTACTCGACTTTGCCCGCCTCAGCCCTCGAAGGCCTCATGCAGGTCGTCCTCGGCCCCGTCATGTCGTGGAAGTCCCTCCTCACCATCGCCATCCCTGTCGGCGACTTCGGCGATACCCAGCTTCCCCTCTTCATCACGGTCTACCTCGCGTCCATGCTCGCGGCCTGGTTCCTTCTCGATACCCGCCGCAAATGGCAGCACGCCCTCGTCCCGCTCGCCGTCGCCCTCCTCTTCCCCACCGTCTTCGGTTCCTCCGTCGCCCCCGAAACCTTCCGGCTTGGCCCGTTCGCCATCCCCGCCCACCTCCACCAGGTCGGCGGCCTCGTCGGATTCGGAGCCCTGCTCGGCTGGCCGGTATTGCGGGGCCGCAGCGAACACCAGCACCGCGTCAAGGCCGCGCAGGCGCAGGACGGCGACCACTCCGCCAAGATCGCGGGAGAAGGCCTCGCCAAGCTCCGCATGAGGCTCGTCGCCGCGGCAATGGTGCTTGCCGCCATTGCCGCCGGAGCCCTTGCAACAATCCCCATTGCCGACTGGCGCAGCCGCGCCGTTCCCCGCTCCGGCATCGAAAACACCGTCGAACTGCCCGAACTCGGCAGCCCTCTCGCCGCCTACCGCGTCAACTTCACCCCCGAATCGCTCGATGCGGTTCTCCTGAGCATCGACGGCGAAATCCCCCGCCGCGTGCGCTTTGCGACCCTCGGCGTGTACGACGGAATCGCCTTCCGGGCCTCCGACCGCGACCGCGCCACCGGACAGGCCACCCAGTTCGAGAGGGTCCCCTACCGCGTCGCCGACGTCACCGGCCGCCTCTCCGAAGCCACCGTTGTCATCGACGGCTACGCCGGAGAATGGATGCCCATCGCCTCCGAATTCTCCCAGGCCGAGTTTTCCGGGGACGACCAGCTGGAACTCGCCTCCGGCTTCTATTTCAACAAGTCCACCCAGACCGCGATCGAAAAGGCGGTCCGCCCTACGGGAACCGGTCTGCGCAAGGGCGACTCCTACCGGCTCGTCTACGCCGAAACCGACATCCTCGACGAAGACGCCGAAGGCGCGGCAACCCTTACCCCTTCCACCGCGGCCGCCGTCATCAAGCCGTCGGAAGACGACCTGCCGAATCTCTACCGCTGGCTCAAGGAAAAGCAGGCCGGCCCCGGCAACGTCGAGGAGGTCCGCCGTTTGCGCGACCTCCTCATCGAACGCTCCTATCTCGGCCGTTCCAAGGCAGAACCCGTCGGGGACACGACATGGATGCCCAAAGGATACGTGTTCCGTTCTTCCGACGCCGGCCAGACCATCGCGCGCATCGACGGATTGTTCGAGAACATGCTCGATCCGCGCTACCAGACGTGCGCGGCTCCCACCGACAAGTGCGCCGCGCACGTCGGCGACGAGGAACAGTACGCCGCGGCGACTGCCCTCCTGGCCCGCACTCTCGGCTTCCCTTCCCGGATCGTCTACGGGGCGAACGTGCCCGTCGACGGCTCCGTCGCCGGGCGCAACGCAACCGTCTGGACCGAGATCCAGGTCTCCGACGGCCGATGGGTCGCCCTCGCCGCGACTCCCCGCGTCGACAACGCCTTCATCGAACAGCCCGAAGAGAATTCCTACAAGCAGTACAACCCCGCAACGAACCAGGAGAACGCGAAGGTCGTCGCTCCTCCCGCGAAGGAACCTTCCACCATCGGCAACGAGGACGAGGAGGAAGAGGAAGAGGTCGCCGAGGACAACCCCTACCTGCCTTACGTCGTCCTCGGCGCGAAGATATTCGGCGTCGCAATGCTCGTGACGCTTCCCGTCTGGGGCATCCTTCTTGCGAAGCTCATTCGCCGCAGACGCCGCCGCAGACGCGGCCAGAATGGCGACAAGGTGCTCGGCGGCTGGCAGGAATACCTCGACAGGCTTGTCGATTCCGGCGACACGATCGACTATGCCGCCACCCGCAACGAGATTGCCGCGAGCCGTACGGAAAGCGCCCAGGCGCTCGCAATCGGTGCCGACTTTGCCGCGTTTTCCGGCAAGAACCTCACCGACGAACAGGTCGAGAACTACTGGAACCGCGTTCTCGACGAAAACAAGGCCGTGCTGGCCGAACAGAAGTTCCACCGCAGGGTCCGAACACGGTTGTCCCCCAAATCGTTCGGGCGTTATCGTAGGAGGAAGCACGAACAATCCATGTCGCGCCGACGCTTCCGGCTGCGCGCAGGGAAGGAGAAAGTGAAGAAATGACACCCCGCACCCTTGCCGAAGAGGCGGCAGATCCGAGCACCACGCCAACGAGGATGCGCGAGATCATCCAGACGGACCGTTCCCTGTACGCCACGGTGGCCTGCAATCCGAACGTTGACGAGCCCCTTCGCCAGTGGCTCTGGACGAACGGCGGCGCCGAGGTGCAGCAGGCAATGGTCCGCCAGTACGAGGAGGCCGTGCGTTCCCAGGAAGAAGCCCGGGCTGCCGCGAACAAGGCGAAGGAACCCGCGCGTGCGCAGGCTGACGCCGGAGCGGCCGCCGGGGCCGATCAGGATCGTCTGGACGCCCAGGGCCTTGCCGAAGCCAAGCGCGAAGCCGCCGAACGGGAGCGCGCGGCCACCGAAAGGCGCCGCGCGGAGCGCATGCGGCGCGACGCCGAGCTTCGTGCGGAGGCGGAAGCCGCCGCACGGGCCTATGTCGACGAGGATTCCGAGACGGACGCGGAGGCTGCCCGTGCCGAGGCCGAGGCGCGTGCGAACGCCGAGGCGGCTGCACGCCAGTCCCGCCAGACGAGGCATGGCTGGACGGCCGAGGGATTCGGGAGTCCTGCGGCCGGCCATTCCGGTGACGACGACTCTGTCCGCGCAGCGGCCGGGAGTCTCGGAGCCGAGCGTCTGACCGCCGAAGAGGCCGCTCGCGCCGAAGAGCAGAGGAGATTGGCGGAAGAGCTTGCTTCTTTCCAGGCCGAGGCCCGCGCAGGCCTCATGACCGGAGGAATCGGCACGGCCGCCGCTGCCATCGACCCATCGCCTGCTGCGAATCTTGAGCCTGACGAGGATGATTTCGACGAGGACGAAGAGACGATTATCGTCAGTCGGGTCCGACGCCCGAAGACGGTTCTTACCGCGGGTTCCGGCCAGAGCTTCGAGCTGACGGAAGATATCGTGATTCTCGGTCGCAACCCGCGCGGGGCGATTACGCGCGGCGCGCAGGTCGTTCGCATCGTCGATTCGGAGAAGACCATGTCGAAGACCCATGCGCGTCTGACATGGCACGACGACGCCTGGCATATCACCGATCTCGAGTCGACGAACGGCGTGTTTGTCGGTTCCCGGCATGAGGCGATCGAGATTCCGCCCGACCAGGAGGTTCCGCTTTCCGGGCCGTTTGCTCTCGGTCTGCACCAGATGGAGCTTTCCGTGGCGCAGTAGCCCGTCGTGCGGTTGGCCGAGCGGCTTGCGGGAGAGGTGTGCGATTCCGCATGGGGCGGGGATTGGAGCAACGGTCCATTTCCCGCCTCGTGTCGCGCAACTGTGCCAAAAGGTCTATGCACGTTCGGTGGCGCAAGATGACGTTTGCAAGGTTGTGCGCGTTCAATGGGGGACGCCCTTTGCCAGCATCCGGCCCCGCCGAATCCCACAGCGCATACAAAAAGGACCGCCTCAAAAGCCTCTGAGACGGTCCTCGACTAAACTTTCACACGCAAACCCTGAAAGCCTGCATCTCTTCTTGTGGGACTGTTGAGTCGCTACTCGAACTTTGTCCCCCGGTTAATCAGTCTCAAGCCTGAGTACCTGAATCCCAGTGATTCCAGTGCATTTCCGCTGGTCAGCACCGATATCTGAGTAGTAACCTCTCGCGGTACCGTCAATCAGCTATGTTGGTACTGGGTGTCAGTGGTTGATGGTACCGCGAGTCGGTTTGTGTGGTACTGCTAGTTGTTGTGGGTTAGGTATTCACGCATG
>CACYEE010000141.1 GCA_902773415.1 uncultured Actinomyces sp. | reverse complement strand
GGAGACAGGAAAACACGGTCAACGCTTAAGCCAACCGGACCGAAAACCCAGACCACTCCACCCCAAACCTCGCCTCACGCCGCGAATCCTTGCGGCTGCCATCGTCGTCCTGGCCTTCGGACTTGGTGTCTTTCGCGCCTACGTCCCGGAGGTCTGGATCGCGGATTCGCTTAAAGACCAAGTTCTCATCGCACTCCAGTAGGCGGCCCAGGGCCCGCCCTGACCACAGCCCTGATGTGCGGCTTCGCCCCCTGCGCCGGATTCCTCTCCCGCTCTGCCACGACCGCGGCCTTCGCCGGTTTCGCAGCGGGAACCGGCTTCATGCTTCTGCGGTGCTGCAGCCCGGCTCTCTTTGTCCTCGCCATCAGCAACCCGATTGAAGGACCTTTCGAATTCCGCCCCTTCGGGTTGGTCTTTCTTGTCACGTACGCCACGCTTATCGCCGTGGGCGCGGGACTGTGCGGATACGCGCTGTGCACCCACGGACATCGGATGCTTGTGCGCAGCGTCGCCACCGCCGCCATCGCAGGTCTCGCGCTGTTCATCGTATCAAAGGGGTCTGACCCCTTTGATACGTGCCGGGCCTAGAAGTCGGGGCGGGCGTGGCGCTCCTCGAAATCGCGCGGGCCTGCTCCACGCGGGCAACCTCACGGGCTGCCATCAGGCCAGGAAGCCGGCAGCGCCGAGCAGCTCGCGCAGATGCGCCGTGTACCACAGCAGGTACTCTTCGGCTTCGCCGACCATTTCCTGATTGAGTGCGCGGGCCTTCTTCGACTGGCGGATGCCTTCCTCGAGGCTGTCGCGCATCATGGGCGGGCCGTGCTCGGCGAGCCAGGTCGCGCCGGCGGTCGTGTAGGTGGAGGTGAGCACGATCTTCGGCTGCTTCTTGAACAGGCCTCCCGTTTTCGGATAGACAATCGTGCACCAGTTGTCGGTGGCAGGCAGGACGATGTACCGGTCCGGCGCAGCCGGATTCGTCGGGTGGCCGAGCCGGAATTCGTTGTGCGTGCCCTGTTCCCAACGAGCACCCATGAATTGCGCGAGCTCGTCGAGCGTGAAGGCTCGGTTCGTGTCGATGGTCTGCCTGCCCTTCATGGCCTCCCCTTTCCCTGGCCTTCAATGCTATGCCGCGCGGATTGCGCGTTGCGCTCAATTGGAGGCGTCGGGCGGGTGTTCGTCGATGGCGGGGCGGCGAGGTGGCCTGCGTGCCGGGCGGGGTGGCGACGAGGAGGCGAGAAGCGGAGTGAAACGGGCGGCGATGTGCGTGTTTTCGTCATGAAAGGGCTGGATTCGGGCGGTTTGATGACGAGTTTGCGCACATCGCTGCTGTCGCATCCTGGCCAGTCGCGCCACGTGCTGCAAGTTCCAAAGCGGAAGGGCGTGCGAGGCGTCCAGGTCTCCCGCCGGTGGCTGCGCGGGCGGCGGCTCGTCCAAGGGGCGTCGGGTTCCGAGTATCCAAGGCCTGCCGAGGCCGTGGCACTCGCCTCGATTTGCGGACGCTGCAACGCCGAGGCCCGGCCTTGGGTTACAATAGGCCGTACTCACAGGATTTTTGGCGCTCCTGCCTGCGGCATGGGTGCCCGCGACACGCAAGGCAGCAGCATGAGAAGACTTTCGCCAGTCCGTCGCCCGCGACGCGCCCTCGCAGGAGCCTCCGCGTTCGCTTTTGGCTTCGCTTTCGGCATGGTTGGCCTGGGCGGTCTCGAGTATGACGGTGTCGTCACCATCCCCTGGGACATGGGCGGCTTCGCCTCGGATGCGCAGGAGGGTCGGGCGGATGGGGTTCGTGTCGTTGCCGACGACGACGCCGCGCCCGACGTGGACGAGGCGATTTCCGAAGGGCTGAAAATCAAGAAGGAGGGCATGCGTGCGCGTGCCTCCTCGGGCGACTACGGACAGCGCAGCCTCGACGCGGCGAGACGCGCGAAGGCCGAGGCCGACGCTTCCGCTTCGGTCTCGGCAACGCCTGTCGCAAAGGACGGCGAAACGACTGCTGCGACGCCGGGTACCGCGCAGTCCGCCTCGCCCGACGTCGTCCTTTCGGGCGAGGCGAATTCCGCCGAGACCACCGATGGCGGGCAGGACGCGCAGGAGCCGGAATCCGCTGCCGATGTGTCCATTCTTCTGCCGCGGTCCGGCGCTTCGGTGCCCGAAGGCATGGCATTGGTCGGAGTTCGCGGCACTTTCGTCACGGCCTCGGACGGGCAGAGCCTCGATACCGCAATCGACCGCATCAACGAGATTCGGCTGGACGCCTACAATTCGGGCCTCGTCGACCGCTATGTGCCGATTTCGCGCTCGGCCTCCCTTGAATGCACGAGCCAGATCCGTGCCGTCGAAGCCACCGTGTACCCCGGTCATGCCCGTCCGAACGGAGAGGGGTCGGCTTCGATCGGTGCCGAAGGCTTCGCCTCCGCCGGTCTTGAGAACATTGCGTGGGGCGGACGCACCCTTCATGACGCCATCGACCAGTGGGCGGCCGAAAAGCAGAATTACGAGAATGCGCTCGCCGGCAATCCCACGGGGGAGTCGGGGCATTACGGCGTGATGGTCGACCCGGACAATACGCATGTTGGCCTTGGAATGTTCGTCCATTCGGCGCGCTACGGCACGACGGTTGTCGCGCGTTTTGCCTCGAGCGATCCCGAGGGGCCTGCGGAAACGGTTTCCGGTGCGGTTGTCCAGGGAATCTATGTGCCCGCCGGCGTCGTGCATGGCACCGAGTTCGAGCTGAGTTCCTCGGCGATTGGGCCGAAGGCCGTATTCGAGACGACGAATATCGTCATCGCGGCAGGAGATAGCTGACGCAAGCCGGAGTTCGGGTCCAGGTCGCCGTCGCGCCATGATTTTGCGTTGGAAATCCGGGTTTCGCGCCGGCGCTGTCGTCGCGCGCTTTCGCTGCGCTCGGGGGTTGGCTTGGGCGTCGCGCGGGGGCAGCCCCCGGTCCTGGTGTCGCATCGGCCCGGGCGGGCACCGTGCCTAGCTGGCGTCGGAGTTCTTCGGAGGCCTGCCGCGTCTGGGCAGTCCTCCGGCGTTCTTGGGGAGACGGCCTGCGCGGCGCAGCCCGTCGCGCAGGATGACCTCGATCTGGGCGTTGACCGAACGCAGATCGTCCTCGGCCCAGCGGGCTACGGCTTCGTAGACCGCCGGGTCGAGGCGGAGGGGAACGGCTTTGCGTGTGGCCATGTTCCGGGCTTTCGTGCGGCGGGCGCGCCGATCAGGAGTAAAGGCCGCCGGCGTTGATGACCGGCTGGGTCTGTCCGTCCGAGCAGAGCACGACGAGCAGGTTCGACACCATTGCGGCCTTGCGTTCCGGGTCGAGGTCGACGATGTTCTTCTCTTCGAGCTGTTCGAGGGCAAGTTCGACCATCGAAACCGCTCCGTCGACAATGGTCTGGCGGGCGTCGACGATGGCGGCGGCCTGCTGGCGCTGGAGCATCGCCTGGGCGATTTCGGGCGCGTAGGACAGCGAGGAGATGCGCGCTTCGAGGATGGTCAGGCCGGCATCCTCCACGCGGGCCTGCACTTCGCGGGCGAGTTCGGCGGAAATGTCGTCGGCTGAGCGGCGCAGGCTCATGGCGTCCTCGTCCGGAGTGTCGTATGGGTATTGGGTGGCGATGTGGCGCACGGCCGATTCGGACTGGGTGGCGATGAAGTCCTCGTAGTCGTCGACACGGAAATGCGCCTTCGCGGTGTCCTCGACCTGCCAGACGACGATGGCGGCGATGTTGACGGGATTGCCGCCCAGGTCGTTGACCTTGGCTTCCTTCGTCTCGAAGTTGCGGATGCGCACGGGTACGTTCTTGCGGGTGGAGAAGGGGACGGTATAGCTCAGGCCGGACGTGCGCACGGTGCCGATGTACGTGCCGAGGAAGGTCACGACTTTCGTCGTGCCGGGCGAGACGATGGTGAAGCCGTTGGCGAGGAGCGCGGCCGCGACGATTGCGAGAATCCATGCGATGACGCGACCGGGCATGGGGCCGTCCGACTCCTCGATGCCTGCGACGACGATGCGCCAGACGGCGAGGCCGACAAGGGCGGCGAGGGCGAGCGCGATGAGGAGCGTGGGTGCGGCGGGAAGTGCGAAGGCTTTGCGCTCTTCGATGTCGATGCGGGAGGGGGCGGTCATGTCGCTTCCTTTCTCTGCGATTCCGGTACTGGCCTGTCTTGGCCTTCCGATGCGTCGTGCGATGTCATCGCGTCGGGTGATATAAAAATGATATCACTTTATCGTTCCTCGCGCCATTCGCCGCGGTTGCGTACCAATGGGGTCGGACCCCTTTGGGACCGCCTTAACCTGCGAGGCCGGTAAGGGGCCTGGCGGTTGTGGTGGTTTCGGAGGTTGAAGCGTTGGTGCGCGGGTGTTCGGCTCGTCCGTTGGTGGCTTTGGCGGGGCGTTGTCGAGGCGGGGATGGTCGAAGGGACGAGGGCATCGGCGTGTCGCTTGCGCATGGCGCGTCTCCGGGGCGGTCTGTCTCTGGCCCCGCAAGCTCCCGCAAGCGGTTGCGGAATGTGGCATCATGCAGGAATCGCGCGCAATCGCACGTATTGTCGGCGCTTGTGCCATGCGTTCTCGGATGGCCCGGCAAACCGGAGGGCCGGGTCGCCGATCCGGACGGCAGCCGCACACGGCCATCGGCTGCCCCGTCTTCGCCCAGAAACCGGCTGGCATCTTCGACCCCGGCCCCCACCCGCCAAACGACACGGAAAAGCCGCCTGCCGCAAATTCGCGGCACCCAAAACAAACTATCCAAAAGCTGGCACGGGCCATTGCGCCACCACGCGGGAAGATCCGTTTTGGGGCCAAGCGCGGCAATGCCGGGGAGTTCCCGCCTCAAGGAGACCCCTCCGCATGCGCCGGGGCCTTGCGTGCCGAGAACGGAAGATGCGTTCGCGAATGCGGGTGCCGTCGAGAATCTCGTCAATCATGGCAATCGCATAGTCGGCGTAGGAAATAGGGGGATTCTCCCTTGTCGATCGCCGTCAACTCTTCGCCGGCGAGAATGATGCTGCCGGTGCGGGACCGTCGGCGATGAAGTCGGCGGCGGGGGAAATGCAGGTCCAGGCGACGTCGTCGCGTTCGTGAAGATCGCCGAGCGCGGCGGCCATTGCCGAGGCGAGGGGCTTGAAGGCCTCCGGGAAGTCCGATCCTTCCAACACGGTGGTCGCGTGTTCGGGGCCGACGTCAAGCGGGCCGGCACCGCCGCCGCCGAGCAGGAGTGTCTGGCTCCCGGAGAGGGTGCTGCGCAGATGGACGAGGGCGTCGAGTGCTGCGGCAGGGCGTCGGGCGTCCAGGCTCCGAAGGCGTCCACAACCGCATCGAAGCCTGCAAGGCCGTCGGCTGCGAGGGCCATGATGTCCTTGACGTCG
>CACYEE010000140.1 GCA_902773415.1 uncultured Actinomyces sp. | reverse complement strand
GGTAGCGCAGGGTGTCGTTCATCCACCCCATGTTCCACTTGAGGCCGAAGCCGAGGCCGCCATTGTCGGTCATGCCGGTCACGCCGGGCCACGAAGTGGATTCCTCGGCCATCATCATGATGCCGGGAGCCACGCGGTATGCCGTCGCCGTTGCCTCCTGAAGGAAGGAGATGGCTTCGAGGTTTTCGCGGCCGCCATACACGTTGGGTGTCCACTGGCCGTCCTCGCGCGAATAGTCGAGGTAGAGCATCGAAGCCACCGCGTCGACGCGGATTCCGTCGATATGGAACTCTTTCGCCCAGTACAGGGCATTGGCGACGAGGAAATTGCGCACTTCGCGCCGCCCGAAGTTGAAGATGTAGGTGCCCCAGTCCGGATGCTCGCCGCGCAACGGGTTCGGATCTTCGTACAGGGGAGTGCCGTCGAAGCGGGCCAGCGCCCATTCGTCTTTCGGGAAATGGGCGGGCACCCAGTCCACGATGACGCCGATGCCGGCCTTGTGCAGCTCGTCGATGAGGTAGCGCAGGTCGTCGGGTTTGCCGAAACGGGAGGTCGGGGCATAGTAGCCGGTCACCTGGTAGCCCCACGAGGGGGCGAAGGGATGCTCGGCCAGCGGCATGAACTCCACATGCGTGAAGCCCGCGTACTTGACGTGCCCGATGAGCTGTTCGGCAATGGAACGGTAGTCGAGGCTGGGGCGCCAGGAGCCCAGATGCATCTCGTAGATCGTAATCGGGCCGGAATGCGGATCCTTCTCCTGGCGTTTCGCCATCCACTCGTCGTCTCCCCATTCGTATGAGGAGTCGGTGACGATCGAGGCGGTCGAGGGCGGTATCTCCGTCTGGCGGGCCATCGGGTCGGCTTTCTGGTGCCACGAAAGGTCGGCATACTGGATTTCGTACTTGTATCGTGCGCCCTCGAAGGCGTCTGGGATGAAGATTTCCCAGATTCCCGACGCGCCCATCGTGCGCATCGCGTGGAGGGAACCGTCCCAGCCGTTGAAGTCGCCGACGACGCGCACGGCCTTCGCGTTCGGTGCCCACACGGCGAAGGACGCGCCTGTCGTGTCGCCAAGCTCGGAGGCGTAGGTGTGCACGTGGGAGCCGAGCAGCTTCCACAGTTCTTCGTGGCGGCCCTCGGAGAAGAGGTATGCGTCCATTTCGCCGACGGTCGGCAGGAACCGGTACGGGTCGTCGGAGGTGTCCTCGACGCCGCCGTAGACGGCCACGACACGATAGTCGGGAACGTCCTCTCCGGCGAGGACGGCCCTCCAGATTCCATTGAACTCGTGAACTGCGGGGGTGCGGCCGTCCTTTGTCTCGATGTAGACCTCGTCGGCAAGACGCCTGATCGCGCGGATGGTGACGCAGCCATTGGCCGGATGGGGGCCCAGGACATCGTGCGGTGCGTGGTACCAGCCGTTCGAGACGGCATTCAGGACATCTTCGTTGACAGGGATGAATTCCGTTTCGCTCATGCGGCTAACTCTACCCGCTCACCGCGCTCTCGCGCGCGTGGCGTGCGAATTTCTCGGAAAGGAGAATGGGAAAGGCCGAGGGAGAGGCCGGATATGCGCCGGCTGCGGAAACCGAGGGGCTGTCCCGGAAGGGTGACTGGAGCTGGACGGGGCGGGAATTCGTTCGGCGTGCCGACTCCCGCCCCACCCGTTTGAGCAGCAACGTGCGAGGTACCGGAAAGGGGACGGGCTGGTGTCGCGTTGGGGGGACTGTCTCCTTTGCGACACTCGCCCGCTGGCGGATCGGGGGCGGCGGCGAGCTGGGCTCGCGCCTGCTTGCGCAAGACCGGAGCGGGGAAGCCGTGGTCGGCAGGTCGCGTCTGCCTGCGGCGGCTTCCCCGGCATTGTCGAAGGCAGCGAAGCGAACGATGAGGGAGCCGGGCTTGCATTCGCTGAACGTGTCGATGGAGCGTGCGACGCTTGCGAGTTCCCGGCCTTTGCCGGCTTTCTCCTGCGGCAGCCATGCCTCTTCGGCCTGCGGGCGCCAAAAGCCGCGGATAGCGCGTTTTACGCGAGGTGCCGGGGTGTGCGGCCATCCTCGGCAGGCGAGTGCGTGGGGCGATCGGCGAACCTTGGCATGGCAGGCCGCTGAGAGGATGCTGTGCGGCAACTACTTCCTTGCCAGCACCTTGCGGGCCAGGCTGTAGGCCTTGTACATCACCGGACGCACGGGCTTTTCCCACGTGCCGAGGAAATGACGGCGTTGTCCGCCAAGCGATTCCTTGAAGCGCGTGATGTTCGCAAGCGGATGGTCTGCCCCTGCTCCTTCGGGCGCAACGCCGCACAGGTCGAACCGCGTCGCCCCCGCTTCGGCGGCGTCGAACATCATCTGCACTACGAGAACCATGTTCGGGTTCTTCGCGCGCCACGCGGCATCCGAGCCGGCGTGCGCATAATAGACGGTATCGCCACCGATATGGCACAGCGAGGCAGCCACGACCGTCTCGGAAATCTCCTCGCCTTCGGGAGATCGCGTCGTCGTCGCAAAATACAGGCGCCCCGCCCCGCGTTCGAGAAGGGCCTTCGCCTGTGCCGAAATGTATTCGGCACCGCGCAGCGACACCCTGTTCTTTGCGGACACCAGGGCCAGCATCCGGTTCAGTTCGCCGACTTCGGCAGGATCCTCCGTCGAGCGCACCATGATTCCGTCGCGCACCGCACGGCGATAGTCCGAACGCTTCTTCTTCTTGAGCCGGCCGAGAATCTTCTCCGGGCCGCCCTCGAGCGAAACGACGATCGTATCCTCGGGCTGCACGTAATGCACCTTCGAATAGCCGCGCGCCGCAAGAACGGCGTCGGCCCGCTCCTCCGCCTCGGGGCTCAGTCCGACGGGTTCGACGCGGACGAAGAGGTCTCCCGCCGTCTTTGCGGCCTTTTCAAGCTCGGCCAGGGCGTCGCCCAGATCGGCTTCGGAGGCGAATGACGGGCCGTAGGGGCAGTAGAGGCGCGAGGTGCGCGCCGGCCCGGCTTCATGCACTGCGAGCGCGCTCCACGCCTCGTTGCCGGGAGCGGAAAGCCGTTCGGTGGGCGTGCCCTGGGTTTCCTGGAAAGCCTGCCATGCTTCGGACTGAAGGAAATGCGGTTGTGCCATGCCTTCACTCTTCCACAACTCGCGGCGGAGCGGGAGTGC
>CACYEE010000139.1 GCA_902773415.1 uncultured Actinomyces sp. | reverse complement strand
TGCCAACCTGCCCGCCTTCGACATGGACGTTCACGCCGGGATTGTTCGGGTTTGCGCGCGTTCCGTTGACCATCGGTTCGTTGACGCCGACGGACCCCTTGCGTTCGCCGCCGCCGTACAGGTTCGCGACCTCGGCGGCGTCTCGGACCGTCACTTGGGTGCCCGTGCCGGTGGCTCCCTCGCCGCCGCCGAAAGCATAGTTCCACTTGCCGCCGGCAATCACGACGTTCGTCGGGATATTGGGACGGCCGCAGCCTTCGCTCGGGCAGATGTAGTCGCGGTTATGCTCCGTGCCGCCGTAGATGCGGAAGACGTAATCCGAGTCCTCCGCCTTCGTATGGATTCCCCTGCCCATGACCATCTTGTTGCCGCGTGCAAAGAAGTTCTGTTCCTTGCCAAGCGCCAGATGCCCCGCATCGAGGTAGAGGTTGTCGAACTTGATGGCGGCGTTGGGCACCACGGACGTGTTGTCCTCCAAGAGGAAGTCGTCACTTGAGCGGAACATCAGGCGGTGGCCTTCGTTGCCCTCCGTCGGAATGATAAGGAAGGGCTTGTGGCCGTCCCAGTACTGCTCGTCAAGGTCCGTGTAGTTGTGTATCACGCCACGCCGTCGGTGGGCTTCAGACGATATACGCCGCCAATCTCGTTCTCGTTGTCACGGGAATTGAGCTGGGTGGCCGCCCACACCGTGCGGTCGACCGCATATGGGGAATCCGCATATCCTTCTTCGGGAACGCCGATGTCGTTGGAGCGGTCGGTCAGGCGGTCCTGCCAGTCGCGTTATTGTCAATGCCGCCCTCGCCGTCCATCGTGAAGGGATTGTGGTTGGCCGGAAGACCGGCGCTGGTTGCGCACTCGCCGGACATTGCCGAGGCCTTGAGACCGCGAATCGCGGAGGCCATGCTCGTTGCGGCTGCGGACAGCGTCGTAGATGCCGGTGCTTTCGCGTGAGTATTCACGTCGTGCGCAAGATCGGCAACGGCCGGCTGCGCATTCGCAATCCCCGAAGCTGGGGCGAGCGAAAGCGCGGCAACGAACGCTGCGATGCGCATTGTGGCTCGCAGTGCCATTATTCCCCCTATATAATGGCAGGTACGTTATTCCCCCTGTTTGGTTTTCCCTGCCTGCCATTCCAAGGTAAACCTGGTTTTTCCGGGAGGGAGGGCGGGAAGTCCCTCGCATTTAAACCGGAATCGCATTGTTTGCGGGAGCGCTGATTGGGAGGGTGTTTTGGCCGGTTTGAACCGACCGGCGGGCGAGTGCAAGGCGGGCGTGCCGGTCGTGCCGGGGGCGGGAAAGCCGCGTCGTCGTGCGGAAAAGTCGAGATTGTGGCGAAGGTCCCTTTTTTGCCTTTTGACCTCCTGACCAGTGAAAACGGTTCTCAGAGGATGTTGAAAGTCCCGGGGACGTTTTGCGCCCGAGGGGGTATTCAACCTGCGTGGATGTGGTGCGGGTAACAGGGACTTTCTGACAAGTGAATCGGGTCACAGTTTCGCAATATGATTTGTGTTCTCACTTTCGGTCCTGTAGGAAGCACCTTTATCTGACCTGTGACACACCTCTCTTTTGCTCAAATCCGAGGCGGGGAAGATCTCGTTCGTTTCGACGATGCGAGGACGGGGGCGGATTTGTGCGCTTAAACAACCCCGTCCCCGATTCGCTCAGGGAAGGGACATCCCGGTTCTTTCGATATGGCGATTCGGGATTGGGGTTTGTGCGGTGCGAGTAGGTTCTGGCCGGTGCGATGGCGGGACCTCCCTTCACGATGCCGACGAAAGACCCTTGCCTCGTGACGACGGGTTCCGGTCGGGAGACGTGTGGCTTGACGAGCTTGCGCAAGTTCGTCCGAGACATGGTATCGTCCAGGATTCCTGCGCGTTTGTCCGCATTGGGGGCGCTTTCGCCATGCAATGCCGGATACGGCCGGCGCGCCATTGAAGGAACCGTCATGAAAAACGAACGCCTGCGCAACGCATTCGGGCATGCAGCCGGATTCGCCCTCTTCGTCCTTGCCGCCCCCGCCCTCATGCGGCGCGTGTCCGGCCGGCCCTGTCCGAATCCCGGCACCGGCGCGCTCCGCGTCGCCCCTGCCGCCGCCCTGATGCTTGCGGGCCTCGCGCTGGCCATCTGGGCCATCGTCGAACTCCGCGTCGCCGGAAAAGGAAACCCCTTCCGCCCCCTCGACCGCCAAATCGCCACCGGAAGCCGGAAACTCCTGACCGCCGGCCCCTACGCCCTGTGCCGAAACCCGATGGCCGCCGGAACCCACCTCTACTACCTTGGCACTC
>CACYEE010000138.1 GCA_902773415.1 uncultured Actinomyces sp. | reverse complement strand
GTCTCCGCCTTGGCTGTCGCCATCTATTTCTCCTCCGCGATTGCCATGTCGCTGCCGTGGGCCAATCTCTACGGCGGAGCCGTTTGGCAAGGAAGATACGCCCTCCCCCTTTTCTTGCCTTTCCTCATGCATCTTGCCCACGCCAGCGCGTCGGGCAGGGACAGGCCCGCAGCGATTTCCGTCTGGCTTGCGCGAATCACGTCTCTTCCGCTTGCCGCACTTTTGACGGGGCTCGCCATCTCTTCGATGCTGCGATTCTGGTTCGGCATTCCGAACGACGAGGGAGTCGGCCTGCTCCGTGCGCCGCTGCACGCGCCCTGCTTGGCGCAAATCGGCTTGGCGATTCTCGGCATCGGAGTTCTCGCCCTGCTCGCCTTCGTCTGGTTCCGAACACGACCTTCCGTTTCGGCAACCGGCACGCTCGACACGCCGGGCGGGAAAGCCGAGGCGGCTTGATGGAACGGGAACCTTATCGGCGCATTGGGCTCGATGCCTCTTTCACGCACGAAGGAACGCATCGGCAAACGCTCATTTCTTCCATAGAAGGCTGAAATTTCCCCTGCGGACGAAACCATTATCGATGGAAGAGCGCGAATTTGCCCCGTTTCTTGCCATCAAGGACAACTACCCGAAGACGGTCGTGTTCCTCGACCCGGTCCTGCGGCTCCGCGCCGGCATCGGGCATCGGGAGTTCGACGGGTTTCTCCTTGAGGCGGGCTGGCAGAAGGCCTCCAATGGACGTGCGTGCCGGGCGCGGGCGAGGTGGCGGCACCCTGGCGAAGCGGCGGCAGCGCCGGACGCACGGATACCGTACCCGGCCCGTCGCCCCACACCACCCGGGGTACGTATCGCAGGTGTCTGACACCTTTGATACGACGGGCGCTTAGTTGGCGACGAAGGTGGCGCCGAGAATAAGGGCGGCACCGAGCCAGCCAAGCAGGGTCAGCGGCTCGGCGAACACGAGCCAGGACAGGAGGATTGCGACGACCGGGTCGATGTAGGACAAGGACGCGACCGTCTGGGCGGGCAGGACGTCGACCGCGGAAAAATAGAGAACATAGGCGACGCCGGTGTGCAGGATTCCGACGACGGCAATGATGGCCAGGGAGCGCGCGTCGAGCCAGGCGCCGCGCCAGCCTCCCGTCGCGGCCAGATAGGCGGCCACGAGCAGGCCCGAGAAAAACAGCTGTGCCAGCGTGGTTTCGATGCCGCCGACGCCGCACAGCTTCTTCGTCAGGAATACGATGAAGGCGTAGCACAGGCCCGAGGCGAGGCCGAAGAACATGCCGACCCCACCGCGCCCCGACGCCAGCCCCTCGCCCAGAACTCCGGAAACGAAAACCATGCCCACCAGCGCGGCGGCGACGCAGGCGGCCTTGCGTCGGCTCAGCTTCTCCCCCAGCACGAGGGGCGACAGGGCGACGACGTAAACCGGCCCAAGATAGTTGCACAGCGTCGCCACCGCAACCGAGGTATGCAGGTAGGCCTCGAACAGGAACAGCCAGTTCGCCCCAAGGGCCAGGCCTGCGCCCGCCAGCAGCGGAAGATTCGCATGCACGGCACGCCAGTCGATGCGCTTTCCGAGGCACGCAAGCAGCGCCGTGACGACCACGACGGCGATGACGGCACGGAAGAGCGCGAGGAAGGCCGAGGGAACGGACAAGAACCGTACGAAAAGGCCGACGGTGCCCCACAAGGTCGCCGTCGTCGCGAGCGCCGCCTTGGCGCGCCCTTCGCTCAGGTTCGTCATGGCGCCCATGCTACGCGCGCCCCGGCGTCGCCACCGGAGCGTCCACCAGCTCCGAACGCCCGGCAGGTAGACTCGCATCATGAAAATCAACCGCCAGTATGAGGACCTTCTCGCCGACGTGCTCGCCAACGGCACCCGCAAGGGCGACCGCACCGGAACCGGCACCATTTCCGTGTTCGGCCGCCAGCTTCGCTTCGATCTTGCCGAAGAAGGCTTTCCGCGAATCACGACGAAGTTCGTGACGATGAAGGCGATCAAGGGCGAGCTGCTGTGGTTCCTCAAGGGCTCGACGAACATCGGCTGGCTTCACGAGCAGGGCATCTCGATCTGGGACGAGTGGGCGGACGCAGAGGGGAACCTCGGGCCGGTCTACGGCTACCAGTGGCGCAACTGGCCCGCGCCGAACGGCGAGCACATCGACCAGATCGCGCGCGTCGTCGAGGAGATTCGGGCGAACCCGAATTCGCGGCGCCTGGTGGTCTCGGCCTGGAACGTGGCCGATCTGGACGAGATGGCGCTCCAGCCCTGCCACGCGCTCTTCCAGTTCTACGTGGCCGAGGGACGCCTTTCCTGCCAGCTCTACCAGCGCAGTGCCGACCTGTTCCTCGGCGTGCCCTTCAACATCGCCTCCTACGCGCTGCTGACCCACATGATCGCCCAACAGTGCGATTTGCAGGTGGGCGAGTTCGTGTGGACCGGCGGAGACTGCCACATCTACCTCAACCACGTCGAGCAGGTCAGGGAGCAGCTCTCGCGCGAGCCCTACCCTTTCCCCACCCTGCGCCTGAACAGGGCCGCTTCGATCTTCGACTACGAGATGGACGATATCGACGCCTCGGAGGGCTACCGGCATCATCCGAAGATCTCGGCCCCGGTGAGCGTCTAGCAGCGTTGCGGTACAGGGGACGGTCCCCTGTACCACTTTGGAGGAGGGACGACGATGATTGGCTCGATCTGGGCCCAGGCGCACAGGCGCGCGATTGGCGCGGGCGGAGCGCTGCCGTGGCGCGTGCCCGAGGACATGGCCCTCTTTCGCCGCATGACGCGCGGCTGCCCCGTCGTCATGGGCCGCAAGACGTGGGAATCGCTTTCCCCGAAGTACCGTCCGCTGCCCGGACGCGCGAACATCGTCGTCACCCGCAACCCCGACTACGAGGCTCCGGGGGCCGCGCTGGCCGCATCCTGGGCGCAGGCGCGCATGCTTGCCGAGCGCGGGGACGACGCGGGGACCCCGAAAACCCGGGCGAGCGCGGCGGCTCCCGGCCCGGCGACGCACGAAGCGCATGCGCCGGCAAGAAGGTCTCGGGCGCAGGACGCGCCGCTTGCCTGGTGCATCGGCGGGGCGCAGCTGTATGCGCAGGCCATCGCCGACGCCGACCTCCTGTGCGTGACCGACCTCGACATCGAGGTGCCGCAGGCCGACGCCTTCGCCCCGGAAATCCCCGACTGCTTCGAGATCGCGGCGGCCCTGCCCGGCCGCGGCTGGCTCGCCTCGGCCTCGCAGGCGCCGGCAGGCTCCGCAGCCTCCGGTGGCGAGGCAGGCCCCGTCGCCTACCGATTCACGCTCTACGCCCGGCCAGAAGCGCTCGAATCTCCGGCGCTCGCCCGTCTCGCGCAGCTTCTGGATTCCCGAGGTCAAGCAGCAGCCACATCGTAGAGAGCATCCGCGCGGGCGACAAGCTCCTCGTCATGGGTGGCCAGCACAACCGCCGCTCCTGCCGCGGCCGCACTGCGCAGCAGGTCCGCAACCATCGCCCTGTTCGCCGCATCCAAGGATGCCGTCGGTTCGTCCGCGAATATCAGCCGCGCATTCTCGTACAATGCGCGAGCGATGCCCAGACGCTGCTTTTCTCCACCCGGAGGCTTCCGGCCATAGCCCCGAGGATCACCGGAGGGGCAAGGGCGACAAGCAGAATCCACACATCGCGCCCGTGGATTGCCCATGCGGGCACGCCTGCGGTGTGGCGGATTCGCCGGCTGCCGGCCCGGACGGCGAGCCACGCCAGGGCTACCGCGCACAGAGCAAATGCGGTCCCGCACAGGAGAATCCCCATGCCGTTGCGCTCAAGCGAAGCGAGAACCGCCTTTCGCAGGCTCGCCTGTTCCGAATATGCGATTGAGATGTTCGCGTCCTTTGCCCACGCTTGAATATCCTGTTCGAGCGGAGAGTCCGAGCGATACGCGCAGGTTCCCGACACCGGGTAGTCGCCGATCCCGGACGAACAGCGAAGGATGCCGCGCCGAGAGGAGCTCCATGTCGGCACCGATGATTCCTCGACGCAATCGCCAAAGACAAAGAACGTGCATTCCTTCATATCCTCCAAGGACACGGCCGGTTTGGCAAGGAGGCTTTCGTCGCTGCGGGCAAGCTCGTCGAGCTGAACAACCATCTCGGCTTTCAAGATGGCGGCCGCAGAGACATCGAGAACGACCATCCGATCCGTTCCCAAAGGAAAGGTCCGGCTCTGTTCCTGCAACCCGAAGGCGACAAGCAGCACCAAAGAGAACCCGAAGAGAAGGCCGAGCAGCCTCATTGCAGTGCGCAGCATCGGAAAGCCTCCTTGCCTCAACTAGACCACTGATTCCCGCCAAGCTGCCAGCAACCAGCAGGACGGCTTGTAGCAGTAGGCGAATCCGCCAGTCCACGGGGCATGGCACTTCGTTGCGTACGACCAGCCCTTCGCCACGCACACGTTGCCGGCTTGGAGATTCCCGTTCCTGTAAAGCGAGGAGGAGCGCCTGCCCGCCTTGTCGCAGTTCGAGCATGCCTGAACCTTGCCGTTGCCATAGTCCCAGGTCCCGCCCTGAGCCGGGTAGGCGATGGTCGCATGCGCAGCACCAGCCGAAGCCAGGACGAACCCGACGGCCGCAGCAGGAAATGCGGTTTCCTTCATCTTGAACTCCTCTCATCATTGATGAAATACGGAACTCATGCGGTGCCACGCACCTGAAAGCACCCCCGAAATCTTTTTGCAACAGCAATCTCCATGTGCTTCTTCAACTCCTCCAGCTCCAACAGTCCCGCCAAAGACCTTGCTCCCACGCGCACGCAGAGGACCGCGAGCAAATCTGCCTTCCTGTTCAATCCCCATTTCACACACGCAACACAGCCCGGGCGCGATCAGGAACCCACGAAAAA
The DNA here is from genome assembly GCA_902773415.1 of uncultured Actinomyces sp. Classification (GTDB taxonomy): domain Bacteria; phylum Actinomycetota; class Actinomycetes; order Actinomycetales; family Actinomycetaceae; genus RUG11864. The sequence goes on along the minus strand of CACYEE010000138.1, from coordinate 1,118 downwards.
CCCAAACAAGAGATTCATACGCCAATGACCGATTCGGGCAGATCGCCCCGGTTCATGACGGACCAGCGCAACCAGGCCTTGCCGAACGCCTCCAGTTGCGCGCATCGCTCATGCCGCGCCGCTGGCCGCCGAAGCAAGAAATGGGACAGGGGACAGACCCCTGCCCCAGATTCATGACCCACAACCGCAAACATACGGAGGCCGCCTGACGCCCCGGGAAAGCGCACCCGCCAATCACGCAAGGCTGGCCCGGATGCGCATGCGCATCCGGGCCAGCTTCCCAAGCGGTCAACCCGAGGCGTGGGCGGAGGCGGCTCCCCCAGCTCCGACGGAAGCCGCCGCCCCGCATCGGGACCAGCTGGAGCATGATGTCCGAATGGAGGCTTTCGCTTTCGGAGACCTCTTCGGCCTCTCGGCAGAAACGGCGGCCTGCCGAGGCAAGGCCGCCGCTCCCGAAGATGCGCCATGCCGAGAATCAGCCTTCGTCGGCCGAAGGATGCGTCATGTCGGCGGGAACCACCCACTTGTCGAACTCCTCCTCGGTGAGGAAGCCGAGCTCGAGGGCGCTCTCGCGCAACGAAATGCCCGCGTGGTGGGCGTTCTTGGCGATCTTCGACGCCTTGTCGTAGCCGATGTGGCGGTTGAGCGCCGTGACCAGCATGAGGTTCGATTCGAGGTTCGCCGCGATCTTCTCCTCGTTCGGCTCGATGCCGTAGGCGCAGCCGTCGTTGAAGGCCTCGCAGGTATCGCCGAGCAGCTTGATGGATTCGAGCACGCACCAAGCCATGACAGGCTTGTACACGTTGAGCTGGAAGTTGCCCTGCGAACCGGCGAAGCCGACGGTCGCGTCGTTGCCGAACACCTTCGTGGCGACCATCGTCATGGCCTCGGCCTGCGTCGGGTTCACCTTGCCGGGCATGATCGACGAACCCGGCTCGTTTTCGGGAATCACGAGCTCGCCGATGCCGTTGCGCGGGCCGGATGCGTACCAGCGCACGTCGTTCGCGATCTTCATGAGGGCGTCGGCCAGCACGCGCAGCGCGCCGGAAACCTGCACGAGGGCGTCATGGGCGCTCATGAGGGCGAACTTGTTGGCACCCTCAGTGAAATCAATGCCG
>CACYEE010000137.1 GCA_902773415.1 uncultured Actinomyces sp. | reverse complement strand
CCGGAGATGGAAACCTTCCTTGGCGTGCCGATACGCGCGAGAGGCCGAACCCACGGGCGCCTCTACCTCACGAACAAGCCCGGCGGCTTCGACGACCGCGACGGCGAGCATATGATGCTGCTCGCCCAGGCCGCCGCCATCGCCGTCGAAAACTCCCGCCTCTACGCCGAATCGACGCTTCGCGCGCAATGGATTGCCACCTCCAGGTCGATTACCACGGCGCTGCTTGAAGGCGCCGACGAAGAGGAAGCCCTCGAGCTCATCGGCCGGGAAATGCGCCGCACTGCCCGCGCCGACGTCGCCCTCATGATTCTGCCGTCGATTGGCGATACGTATCTGTGCGAGATTGCCGACGGGGAGGGCGCCTTCGACTATATCGGCCTGAACTTTCCGCCCGATTCCTATGCTCAGGGCGTGATTCGCGAAAACAGCGGCCTGATTATCGACAATCTGTCCCGGAAGCGCAACATCTCCGTTCCCCGGCTGTCCCATTTCGGCCCGGCCCTTCTCGCTCCCATGTCGGCGCGCGGAAATACGCCGCTCGGCGTCATTGCGCTTCTGCGTTCCCCCGACCAGCCCGCCTTCGACCTTTCGGATCTCTCGATGGCCGAGAACGTCGCCAAGCAGGCCGCGCTCGCCATTCAGCTGGCCGAATCGCGCGAAACGGACGCGAAAGCCGAACAGCTCGAAGACCGTGCCAAGATTTCGCGAGATCTGCACGATTTCGCAATCCAGCAGCTCTTCGCCACAGGCATGGAGCTCTCGGCAGCGAAGGACAAGCTGCTCGACGAAGAAGGAGCGACGCCGAATATTCCGAAGATCGTCGAAGCTCTCGACAGGGGCATCGAATCCATCAACGATTCGGTCGGCCAGATTCGCCAGATCATCTATTCCCTGCGAGACCCGAACGCAACCATTCCGGTCATGGACCGCATGCGCCAGGAGATCAAGCAGGCCACGAATTCCCTCGGTTTCCCGCCCGACGTTCTCATCGTCAATCTTGGCGAAATCATCGACGACGACGAGACCCATACGGAAATCGACGACGAGCTTGGCTCCGATATCGCCGATGACATCATTGCAGTGAGCCGCGAATGCCTGTCGAACTGTGCGCGACACGCCCAGGCGAGCGAAGTGCGCCTCGAACTCAAGATCGAAAACCACAAGGTCCTGCTTGTCATCGAAGACAACGGCAAGGGTGTCGATCCGAACAACTCCCGGCGATCCGGCCTGTCCAATCTCGCTTCGCGTGCACGAAGGCATCATGGCACCTTCTCGATTCGTCCCGGTCACGAAGGCAAGGGAACGCGAATCGAGTGGTCGGCGATGATCGACTAGCGGAGCCGTCTCGCAAGGATTCCTGAATTTTGCCGGGGGCGGGGATCGGAACGTTGTTCCGATCCCCGCCCCGGTTGTTTGTGCGGGTCAGAGAATCGGGGGTCGCAAAGGGGACAGACTGGTGTCGGATTGGGGACAGTCCCCCGTTGCGGCACTCGCCCGCTGGCCGATCGGGGACGGCGGCGAGCGGCAGGTTCGCGCGTGCTTTCTCGCGCGAGACCGGAGCGAGGAAACTGTGGCCGGCAGACCGCGTTTGCCGGCGGCAGCTTCCTTGGCCTCCGGGCGCCAATGCGACATGGTGCCTCTCGGCCTGCGTCGCTGCGAGAGGGAGAGGGCAGACCGGACACGGTCCCCTGCGACACCCGATGGCGGCCCCTATGAGGGCATTGCTTTCGTTCCCGAAAGCACGATGGGTCATGGGCCGGGCAAGCAGCCGCAGGGCATTCCTGACACATACGACGGCCCCGGTTCCTTCAAGGAGCCGGGGCCGTCTCGACGTTGCTACCGTGCGGTTTCCGTCACTGAGGCTGGTTCTTCCAGCCAACCGCGCGCTGGCCCGCCACCCATGCCGCAACCTGTGCGCGGCGCTTGAGACCCATCTTCGACAGGAGCGACGTAATGTGGTTCTTCACGGTCTTCTCGGCAACGCCGAGCTTCTCGCCAATCTCCCGATTCGACATGCCGTCGCCGATAAGGTCGAGAACCTTGCGTTCGGACGGAGTCAGGTTCGCGGTCGGATCGTCATGATCAAGACGGCGCCGTTCGATGGTTCGTTCGTCAAGAAGCGTACGGCCGGCTGCAACCGCCTTGATGTTTTCGGTGATCTCCGCTCCGCGCACCGACTTGAGCAGGTAGGCCTTCGCGCCAACCCGCAGCGCCTCTTCCAATGCCGAATCGTCATCGAAGGAGGTCAGGACGATGCACTTCGTCATCGACGAGACTTCGGCGAGCCTTTCGATAATGTCGATACCGGTTCCGTCAGGCAGACGCAAGTCGACGAGAGCCACCTCGGGGTGGACAAGCTCGGCACGACGAACGGCCTCGGAAACCGATCCGGCTTCCGCAACAACGGAAAGGCCGTCTGTCCTGTCGACAACCTCCGCAATTCCGCGGCGCACGACCTCATGGTCGTCAATAATCATCACGCGGATATCTTCAACCTCTGCCACCTTCGGCGCCTTTCTCCGTGGGAATGCTTCACCTTGAAACAATCATAGTCGTATTTTGCTTGTTGTGGAACTCCTGGCGTGGGCGTGAATCAGGTTCCCGCCATGCCTTCGTCTTCGCTCGCAAGCATCCGATAGGAGGCTTCCGACGCCTTGCGACGCGCATTCTTCTGGCTCGATCCGGTGCCGCTTCCCCAGTCTCGCCCGCCCATGAACGCTTGCGCCGTGAATACCCTCGCATGGTCGGG
>CACYEE010000136.1 GCA_902773415.1 uncultured Actinomyces sp. | reverse complement strand
GCGGTGGAAGATCGGGCGGGCGCGCAGGTCCGTCTTGGACATGCGGAAGGACTGCTCGACGTGCCACAGGTCGTGGTAGGCGGCCACGATTTCCGCGGCCGGCATGAGGTCGGCGGGAATGTTCGTCACGTAGCCCTTCAGGCCGGCCAGGCGTTCGGCGCGCTGGAAGGTCGCCTGGTCGAAGACGGCGCCCGAATCGCTCTGGCGGACGAAGCGGGCCTTTTCTGCTTGCGGGTCCCGTCCGCGATCGCCAGGGCCCGCTCGCGCTGGGCGGCGAGCGTGGCGCGGTCCCGCCGGGCGCGTTTGGCCGACCATGCCCACACCGTCCGCCACGAGCGTCCGTCGGGACGCCAGGGCCGGGCCCGTTCGGCCGGCGCGATCTTCGTGGCGGCGTGGATCGGGGCGATCGTGTCCACGAGCTGGCCGTCGGCAAAATCCCACCCGTCGCCGTCCAGGACCGGCTCGAGGTCGAGCGGAGCCCTGCTCTGGCGGGCTCCCACGATGAACCTGAAGCCCTCGGCCTCCAGGGCGAGAAGGTTCTCCCGCGAGAGCATGCCCGCGTCGGCCGTGACCACGAAATCGGCGACCTTGTCGCGTTGGGCGAAACGGCGCAGGACCGGCACGATCGTCTTCGTCTCGGCCTTGTCGCCCTCGAACATGGCGACCTCGAGGGGAAAGCCGGCACGGTCGACGAGCAGGCCGACCACGACCTGCGGATCGACGCGGCGCTCCTTGGAATAGCCCACCCGCCGCAGCCCCTGGTTGGGACCCGTCTCCTCGTCTTCCTTCCCGGCCTCGAAATACAAGGTCGTCACGTCGTAGAGCGCCAGGGACAGATCGCCGCCGGCCATGGCGTGGGCGAAGCAGGCCGCCGACAGGCGCGAACGGCAGTCCCGCTCCACGCAGCGGCGCAGGCAGGCGGCAAAGGTGTTGCGGTGGAAGGATTCGACGCCCAGCCCGTCCAGGATCGCCACCGTCTTTAGCTTCGAGGCCGGCTCGACGATCCGGGCCAGGACCAGCTGCTCGAAGGCCTTGTCGCCGACGGCCTGGTCGAAGCCAAGGTCGCGGTAGGCCTCGGTGTTTTGCTTCACTTAGAACTAGGCCACTTCCGTCACGAAAATTAGGCCACTTCCGTCACGGAAAACTAGGCCACTTGTGACGGGCTGGGGGATGCGGGAAGTCCCTTGGCTGGCCATTTTTCCTGTCGATGATTGACTGTTTCCGGCAGCCCTTTTTGCTTGAACCGTTCGGCTGCCGGAAAGGACGAAAGGACATGACATTGCCAAGGGACAGGCAAGAGACTATCAGGCGCATGCACGCCGACGGGTCCTCGATCCGCCAGATCGCCCGCGCCACGGGCATCGCCCGCAACACGGTCGCCAAGTACGCGGCCCGGGACGATTTCTCGCCCAAGGCGCCGGCCAGGCCGCCCTATTCGAGCCCGACGATGGAGCCGTTTGCCGATATCGCGGCCGCCTGGCTCGAAGAGGATGCGAACCGTCCTGTCAAGCAGCGCCATACGGCGAAACGGATTCATGACCGGCTTGTCGGCGAGTGCGGCTACGCGGGCTCGGTCTCCACGGTCGAACACTTCGTCCGGGCCTGGCGGTGCAGCCGCCCGGCTGGCCGGGGCGAGGGGTTCGGCGAGCTTGAATGGCCCGCCGGGGTCTGTCAGATCGATTTCGGGCACGCGGCCGCTATCCTCGCTGGAGAACGCAGGGAGCTGCTGCTTCTGGCCGTCTCGTGGCCGACCTCCAACGCCCGGCATTGCGTGACCTGCGAATCGCACAGGTCCGAGTGCCTGTGCGAAGGACTGACGCTGATTTTCGAACACATCGGACGTGTGCCGGTCAAGGGCATTCTCGACAACGCGACCGAGGCCGGACGCCGGATCGCCGGCGAGGTCCGCGAATCGACACTGTTCGCCGCCTTCCGCGCCCACTGCGCGATGGAGTCGGATTACTGCAACCCGGCCTCGGGCCACGAGAAAGGATCGGCGGGTGAACGCGGTCGGCTTCCTTCGCCTGGGCCTCATGGTCCCCCTT
>CACYEE010000135.1 GCA_902773415.1 uncultured Actinomyces sp. | reverse complement strand
CTGTCCGGGGGGCGGGTTGGTCGGGTGCGGTCGGTGTGTGGTTGGCGTTTTGGGAGAAGCGTGGCGTCTGTGGGCGTGGACTGGCGTTGTGTTTTCGGCGAGTTTGTGTGTTGTGTCGTGTTGGTGGTTGGCATGGTGCTTGTCGTGGGTGCTTGTGTCGTGGCTGGTGGTTTTTCGTGTTTGGTTGGGTTGGGTTTGCTGCGTTCGGTGTCGTCGTTTTCGTTTTCTCGGTTGTTGGCGTGTTTGGCGTGGGTGGCATGGCCTTTGTTGCCAGGGTTCCTGGGGGAGGGGCGTGGTGGTGTCAATCGCGGGTTTTTCTGTTTGTGTGCGGGGGGGGGGCGGTATCGTCAAGTTTCTTGGTCTGTTTTGCCGGGTCGAGTCCGTTTTCGCTGTGTCTGGGTCGTGCGTCTGGGCTGGGCGGGCGTATCGAAGGGGTCTGGCCCCTTTGATACGTGCCGGGCCTAGAAGTCGGGGTGGGCGTGGCGCTCCTCGAAATCGCGCGGGCCTGCTCCACGCGGGCCTCGGTCGCGCCGCTCGGGCTTCGGACCGCCTCGCTTGCCTCCGTGATGCGGACCGTGGCAGCCGGGGCCCGCCTCGCCGAAGAACTCCTTGCGCCGGGCCTTGCCCCGCCTGAGAAATTCGCGGTAGTCGTCGCCAAGCTCCGATTCGAGGTTGTCGGCGACGCGCTCGAGGAAGCCTCCGAAAGTTTCGAGTTCGGCATCGGAGAATCCGGCGAAGGTCTTGGCGGCGAGCCGTGCGCGCGGACTTTCGAGCGCGCTTCCGGCCTCGGTGAGGCCGATGGTCTGGATGCGCCTGTCGTGTTCGGAGGGTTCGCGGCGGACGAGCCCGTCGCGTTCCATTCGGGCGAGCGTCTCGTTGAGCGAGGAGACGCGGATTCCGAGGATTTCGGCCATCTCCTTCGTGGCGAGGCCGTCACGCAGCTTGAGGAGGCTGAGCACGCGGCCCTGGCCTCGTGAAACGTCCATTGCGGGGTGCCTCGTCTGCCTGTAGGCGTGGCGGTAGGCGCGGGTCATGCGCTGGACGGTGATGAGCTTTTCGAATGCTGTTTCGTTGGCGTTCATGGGTGTTCTCCTGAAAGGTTCTTCGCTTGTTTCATGTGGAATCGTGCGGAGCGGCTCCGACTGGCTGGGCTCCGCATGCATCGACGCGGTGTTTCGCAGGTACCTGCTAGAAATAATATGCAGGTACCTGCTAAATGTCAAGGGGGCGATTGCGACGCAATCCGCCCACGGAGAACACGGCTTCGGAATCCGGGCCGGAGCGACTTGCGCGGATTCGCCATGAGGATGGCGGATTTCGGCGGCCATATGGCAAGTGCGTGCACATCGCTCGCGTTTCGCGCACCGATTTGCACGCACTCGCCATGCGGGTACGAACCCGGCGGCAGGCTCAGACGACGCCTACCCGGCCGTGTCCGTCGAATAGGAAGGCACCGGCCTCGCGCTCTCGTGGCGCGCCTGGAAGCTCACGGGCCGGGCAATCGAGTGGCCGACGGTGCATGAGCCGTCGATGGCGCACTGGGCGGCTTCCTCAAGCCCGGCCTTCTCGAGTTCCGACAGGTCGGCGGTGTCGGCGAGGAAACGGACAATGATGTCGGTGTAGCGGTCGGTTTCCGGGTCGTATTCTCCTTCGGGAACGACGGTAAGCTCGAAGTCCTCCGTGCCGAGAACCTCGGCATAGCGCCGGTCGGCGCTCATCGCCTGGCATCCGGCGAGGGCGATCTGGAACAGTTCGCCGGGGCTGATCCTCCCTTCGCCGTGGCCGACGGGAATCGCAACGCCACGGTCGTTGAAGGCCGTCAGCGTGCGGGTTCCGGTGCGTTCGAGCCAGATGCGCGGTGCTGGCATGTCGCTCATGGCAATCCTTTCTCCGGGAATGGGTCCGGTGCATGCAATCGGGCGTCCGCGCCTGGCCGCAAGCGCCCGAAAGGTCGAGCCGGGCTCAGCCTTCGACGTAGCCGTAGGGCCAGTCGGAGATTGCGCCCATCGAGGCCACATCGGTGTAGCCGAGGCCGAGAAGCGCCTGCATTGCGATTCCGGCGCGGTGGCCGGAGCGGCAGTAGAGCACGACCTTCGCATCGGTCGAGCCGATGGCCTGGGCGGCGGTGTCGGCCGTGATGTCCTCGACGTTGAGGTTCTCGGCACCGTCGATGTGTTGGGCGGCGAACTCTTCGGGGGAGCGCACGTCCAAAAGCACGAAGTCCTCGCCGTTGTCCATGAGGTCCTTGACCTCCTCGGCGGAGATGATGCCGCCCAGATCTCCTTCGGCGCCGGCGTCCGTCTGGGCCGAGGCGTTCGCGCCGGAATCGGCCGCGCCGTCCGAACCCGAGCATCCGGCAAGGGACGCGAAAGCGAGGGCGGTGACGCCGGCAAGCGCGGCGGAGCGGACCAGGAGGGAACGGCTATGTGTCATGGCGTCTCCAATACGTTCGTCGGCACGGGTATTCGTTGGCGCAAACGTGCATGCGACGCCGATTATTCCCGCGCCGAAGGAGCGGTGGGCCACATGCGGGACTGCCGCGAAGGGTCCGGGGCCGCCACGCTACTCGACGGCGTCCTCGTCGGCCGCCGAATGGCGCGCCTGGCGCCGGGTGAAGCGCAAGGATTCGGATTCGATGAAGACGCGGGTCGAATCTGGAAAGCGCCGCATGATCTTCGCTTCGATGTCGTCCACCGCAAAGACGATGTCGTCGCGCGTTGCCGAATGGTCGAAAGTCGCGTCGATCGCAAGAAGAAGGTCATGCGGCCCCATGTACATCGAAAGGATGCGGCCGCATTCGATGACATGCTCGTTCGATTCGACGATGGCCTCGACGATCTTGAGTTCCTCGTTCTTCAGGCCTTCGCCGATGAGAAGCCCCTTCGACTCGCGCAGGAGAAGAACGGAAACGACCGAGAGAAGCAGGCCGATGAGAATCGAGGCGGCGGCGTCGATCCGCGCGTCGCCAAAGCGGTGGGAGAAGAAGACGCCGGCGAGAGCGAACAGGAGGCCGAGCTCGGCGGCGGTGTCCTCGAGAACGACGGTGAAGAGGGCCGGGTCCTTCGCTTCGCGGATGAACTCGAGGGCGCCGCGGCCCATGCGCGCCTTGTTGAAGTTCTTGACGGCGATGGCAAGCGAGGTGCCTTCGATGGCTGCGGCGGCGAGAATGACGATGTAGTTCATCGTCGGGTCGCCGAGCTTCATGCCCGGACGCATCTCGAGAAGGCGGGAGACGCCTTCGTAGATGGAAAAGCCGCCGCCCAGAGCGAAGATCATGATGGCCACGACGAGAGTCCAGAAGTACAGCTCCTGGCCGTAGCCGAAAGGATGCTCGGTGTCCGCCGGCTTCTTCGAGCGGCGGATTCCGAGGAAGACGAGCATGCCGTTGCCCGAATCGACAATCGAGTGGATGCCTTCGGCGACCATTGCGGACGACCCGGAAATGCCGGCGGCGATGAACTTGACGATGCCGACCATGATGTTCGCGGCGATTGCGGCAAGAATCGAACTGGTGGACGACACTTCCGCTTCGGGGCGCGGAGGCGGAAGGTAGATTTCCGCTTCGGTGAGTTCGCGGGCGGAGGGTCTGGAGGGCGAAGCCTCGGCGGTGGCGGCAGGCGCGGCGGAGGCCGCGGCCTGTTTGCTTGCCGGGGTGCTGTCGGATGCGTCGGGCATTGTGTCCTTCCTGTGGATGCTGTGGCACCATTCTTGCATGGCTGGCCGGTTTTCGCGACAGGCCGCGGGGGCGGAGGTTCGTCCGGAGCCGTTCGGTCAAAGCATGCGGCCAGAGCCTTCGGCCACGGCGTCGCGCCTGGCCTGCGCGACGCCCCGTCGCGTGTTGGACGCGCCCCGTACGCGCACGCATCCGAAAGGCTCGGCGTCGCCCGTCACGGCGGTCATGGGGCCGTTTCCTACTATTGTGTACACGTGTACCTCAAAACCCTGACCTTGCGCGGCTTCAAGTCCTTTGCCACCGCGACGACGATGCGCTTTGAACCCGGCATCAACGTCGTGGTCGGACCCAACGGTTCCGGCAAGTCGAACATCGTCGACGCCCTGGCATGGGTCATGGGGGAGCAGGGCGTCAAGCAGCTTCGCGGCGGCCAGATGGCCGACATCATCTTCGCCGGAACGAACAGGCGTCCCCGGCTCGGACGCGCGGAAGTCTCGCTCACGATCGACAATTCCGACGGCGCCCTTCCCATCGACTATTCCGAAGTGACCATTTCGCGCACCATCTTCCGCACCGGCGGCTCCGAATACGCCATCAACGGCACGGCCTGCCGCCTTCTCGACATACAGGAGCTTCTTTCCGACACGGGCATGGGACGCGAAATGCACGTCATCATCGGCCAGGGCAGGCTCGACGAGGTCCTGACGGCCACCGCGGAGGACCGCCGCGGCTTCGTCGAGGAGGCGGCCGGCGTGCTCAAGCATCGGCGACGCAAGGAAAAGGCGTTGCGCAAGCTCGAGAACATGCAGGATTCTCTCGACCGTCTCGAAGACCTCGCCGCGGAACTGCGCCGCCAGCTCGGCCCGCTGGCCCGCCAGGCCGAATCCGCCCGCAAGGCGCAGGCCATCCAAGCGGAGGCCCGCGACGCCCGCTCCCGCCTCCTTGCCGACGACATCGCCCTCCAACAGGCCCGCATGCAGGCCGGCAGCGTCGACGAGGCGAAGCTTCGCGCGAACATCGAACGCAACACCGAAGAAACGAGGCAGACACGCCTGCGCGTCGCCGATCTCGAACGCGCCGCCACCGAAGCGAACCCCGAACTCGCCCGGCTTTCCGAACAGTGGGAGCGCCTGACCTCCCTCGAAGAACGTTTCCGTTCCCTCGGCCAGCTCGCCGCCGAACGCCAGCGGTCCCTCAGGCCGGGGCCCGCTCCGCAGGCCCACGACGACCCGGGAAGAATCCGGGCGAGGGCTGCCCGGGCGCGCAAGCAGGAAGAGTCTCTCGACGCGGAGGCCGCGGCGAGGCGGAACGCCCTGCGAGACGTCATCGAGGCGCGGGAGAAGGCGGAGGCGGCCTCCCGCGAACTTGGCCGGGAACTGTCCGAACTACAGCGGCAGGTCGCCGACCGTCGCGAGGGCGCGGCGCGGCTCGTGGGCCAGATCAACGCGGCGGCCTCCCGAATCGAGGCGCTCGAGGCGGAAAGCGGGCGCGTCGGGACCTCCGTGGAGGCGGCGAAGGCGCATGCGAAGGAGGCTGCGGAGCAGGTTGCGCGTCTCGAGGAGGAAGTCGTCGCGGTTTCCGGCACCGACGATTCTCTCGCGGCGGCTCGCGAGGAATCCTCGGCGCGCCTTGCCCGGGCCGAGGAGGCCGTCAGGCAGGCTCGCGAGGCCGAGCAGGCGGCTCGCGAGGCCGTGGCGTCGTGGACCGCGAAGGCCGAGACGCTTGCGCTGTCGCTCGAACCCGAGGACGCGACGGCGTGGGCGATGGAGCGTCACGGCGAGAGCCTGGAACTGCTTCGCGATTCGCTGACGGTGGAACCCGGCTGGGAGACGGCGGCGGAGGCGGCGCTCGGCGGCGCGGCCGGCGGCGTCTTCGTTTCCGGTCTCGACGATGCCGTCGACCTGCTGCGCGAGGCGCGCGAGGCCGAAGCCGGACACCTTGAGGTTTCCGTCGCGCTGGACGGCGCGGCCGGCGGCGCGACGTGGATCGCATCCCGTTTGGCAGCGCTCGACGAGGCGCTCGCGGCGGTCGCTGCCGAACCCGACGCGGCGGTTCGCGCCCTCGATGCCGTGCATGCGGCACCGCGGGCGCAAGACGCGGTTCTCCAGGCGCTCTCGGGCGTTGCCCTGGCCGCGGACCTGCGCACCGCGCGCGCTCTCGTCGAAGCGGGCGCGCCTGTCGTCGCCACGGGCAGCGGCGATGTGATTGGCGACGGACGCGCCTGGGGCGGCGAGACGACGCAGGCCTCGCTTCTTGCGCGCCAAAGCGCCTATGCGGAGGCGACAGGCGAGGCGGATGCGGCGAAGGAAGCTCTCGAACAGGCCCGCCTGGCGCTTGCCGACGCCGAGCGGGAAGCCGAGGAGGCGCGCGAGGACAATGCCCGTGCCTTGGCGCAGCTCAATGAGCGCGATTCCCGGCTTGCTGCGGCGACGGCCCGGCTTGGGGTTCTGCGCCAGACGCGCAGGGCGGCGGTCGAGGAGCTGGAGCGTTCGCAAAGGCGTGCTGCCCGCATCGGCGAGGAGCTTGCGCAGCGGCGCGACGAGGTTGAGGCGCTTCGGGCGCGCCGGAAGGCGAGCGAGGCCGAGCCGGAGGAACTTGTCGGGGGCGTCGAGACGACGAGGAAGCGTTCGGAGGCGGCACGCGTCGCGGCACGCGATGCACGTCAGCGCGAGACGGATTCGCGTCTTGCCCTGCGGTCTGTCGAGGAACGCCTGCGTGCGGTCGCGGGCCGGTCGGATGCCCTGGAACGCAATGCGCGCAACGTCGAAGAACGAATCGAGCGGGAAAAGCGCGCGGCGATTGCGCGTGCGCAGGCGGCCTCCCTCGCCGATCGGGTCGGAGCCCATGCGATGCGAGGGCTCAACGCGGCCGCGGCCCTGCGCTCGCGGGTGGGCGCCGAGCGTGCGCAGGCGCGGGAGCAGCGTTCGCTTCGCGATGCCGAGCTTGCCGGGGCCCGGCGCTGCCTCGACTCCCTTCTGTCGGCCCGCCGCGACCTGGAAAACGTCGCCCATCAGCGCGAACTGGCCCAGGCCGAGCAGCGGCTGCGTCTCGAACAGCTCGAGGTGCGCGCGATCGAGGAGCTGGGCGTGGAGGCCGCGACCCTTGTCGGGGAATTCGGGCCGCTTGCCCCGATTCCGATGCCGACGAAGTCGGATCCGGAGCGGACGGTGGCGTATGTACGCGCCGAACAGGAGGAACGCCTGGCGAAAGCGAAACGGCGCCTGGCGCGCCTGGGGCGGATCAATCCGCTGGCGCTTGAGGAACACAAGGCGCTCGAGGAGCGTGCGCAGTATCTGGGGGGCCAGCTTGCCGACCTCAAGTCCTCGCGTGCGGACCTTCTGGCGATGGTCGAAGAAATCGACGCGAAGATCGAGGAGACGCTCGGCTCCGCGCTCGCGGACGTGTCGGCGCGCTTCAGCGAGGTTTTCCCTGTTCTGTTTCCGGGCGGCGACGGGCGGATCGTCCTGACCGATCCCGGGTCTGCGCTGACGACGGGAATCGACATCGAGGCGCGGCCGCCGGGCAAGAAGGTCAAGAGGCTGTCGCTGCTGTCGGGCGGCGAGAGGTCGCTGACGGCGATTGCCTTCCTTGTCGCGATTTTCATGGCGCGTCCTTCGCCTTTCTATGTCATGGACGAGGTCGAGGCGGCCCTTGACGACGTGAACCTTTCGCGGCTTCTGGACGTTTTCCGTCAGCTGCAGGCCAGTTCGCAGCTTCTTGTGGTCACCCATCAGAAGCGCACGATGGAGATTGCGGACACGATCTACGGGGTGGCGATGCGCGAGCAGGGCGTGACGAGCGTCGTGTCCCAGCGGCTGGCAGATGTCGCGCCTGAAAAGTGAGCTTGCGCACATGGTCTGGCCGGGGTTTTCGGATGCCGTGGCGGGTGCGTTTTGCGGCGTGCGGGCGTGTTTGCAAATCCGCTGGTGAGGATTTCGATGCCTTCGTTCCGTTTGGGAAATGTTATCAAAGCGTTGCAAAACCGCAGGTCGGAGATGGGGGACTTTCGACCCGCCGTCAGTTGCGCTCCAGCGCCGAATTCGCATAATGGGAAACGTGGTTCTGGCATTGATTGTTGCAGTTCTCATTCTCATCGCGGCCGTAGGCGTGTACGTGATGGTCCTGTCTTCCCATAACGACGACATGGCAGGATGGGTCACCGACTCCTACGGTGCCCTTCGCGCGTCCGAACTTGGCGTCAAGAGCTTCGACGTCCACATGCGCGACACCCGCATCGGCGACGTCTTCTCCTCCTTCCCGGCGGACGAGGCGGATGCCATGACGGCCCAGTCGATCGCTCACGAGTGGGAGCATTTCAAGGTCGAGCGTCCCCATCCCCAGTTCCGCCACCGCGCCACCCATTCCTTCGTGGGTTGACCGCTTCGGCGGGTTTCCTCGGGCGTCGGGTTTCCCGGCGCCTTTTCCATGCCGTTCTGGAGATTCCTCCCGTTTGGGGACTGTCCCCAAACGGGAGGAATCTCCAGAACGGGGACAGGCCCAGTTCG
>CACYEE010000134.1 GCA_902773415.1 uncultured Actinomyces sp. | reverse complement strand
GGGCCTGTCAGAGAGCCACCTGAGAGAATCGAACTCTCGACCTATTCATTACGAGTGAATCGCTCTGCCGACTGAGCTAAGGTGGCATGCTGCGTTCAGCACGTGCCACTCTACCCGCACCCGCACCCCGAGAGCAAACGGACTGGGCACACAGCGCCGCATATCACAGTAGCGTGGCACCCGGGCAGGCTTTTCGGGGCGACGCAGGATGTCACGGTCCCGCGTCGCCTTGAAACCAGCGTCGCAGGCACCCCCGCGCCGGTCGCCTTCACGCAAGGTCGGCGCGGCCCCGCGTCGCCAAGACGCCCGGTCGCATTCCCGAACCGGCCGAACCGCCCGCCCGCACGAGCTACGCCCGAACCGCCCGAACCGCACCCGCACAGCCGCCCCGACCCTACTTGCACACGGAGTTCTCGTCAGGCACCTCGCCGTCCACAAGATACCGGGTCACGGTGTCGTCGATACAGGAGGAACCGCGCATGAACGCGGTGTGCCCTTCGCCGCCCTTCCAGGTGAGCAGGCGGGCGTTCTCGAAGTCGCCTTCGAGGTTGACGGCCCACTCGTAGGGCGTTGCGGGGTCGTTCTCGGTGCCGATTACGAGAATCGGCGCGGACCCCTTCGCGGCGAAAGGCCCGGGGTTCTTCTCGGGATGGTAGGGCCAGGCTTCGCAGATGTCGGTGCCGCCGGCAACCGCGCCGAAGGCAAGCGAGTTTTCTTCGAGCTTTTCGGCGTTGGCGCGGGCCTTGTCGGCACCGTAGGGCAAGTAGTCGGCGCAGTTGACGGCCCAGAGCGCTTCCATCGAATTGTCGGCGTAACGGCCGCGTTCGTCGCGGTCGAGGTAGATGTCGGCGAGGTAGAGCAGGAGGGAGCCGTCGCCGTCGTTGATGGCCTGGTCGAGTGCCATCGAGAGGTAGTCGTATTGGGAGATGTAGAGCGGCAGGATGACGCCGTGGAGGCCGAGCGAGGTTCCCAGCGGCCTGTCGGGGTCCGAGGTGGGCAGGGGATTGTCTTCGAGGGAGTCGAGGAGGTCCTGGATCTGGTGCAGCTTGTCGTCGACGCTGCCGGTGAGCGGACATTCGGGACCGTCGCATTGTTCGGCGTATTTGCGGGCCGCGGTTTCAAAGCCGAGCATCTGCTGGTAGTCGGCATCGGAGCGGTCGACGGTGACGTCCACGGCACCGTCCAGCACGAGGCGTCCCGTGTTTTGGGGGAAGAGGTCGGCGTATTGGGCGCCGAGTGCGGTGCCGTAGGAGGCGCCGAAATAGTAGAGTTTCGGGTCGCCGACGAGCTGGCGCATGACGTCGATGTCGCGTGCGGCGGAGGCGGTGCCGATGTAGGGAAGCATGTCGCCGGCCTTCTCCTGGCATTTGCCGGCGATTTCCTTCGCGGTTTCTTCGCTTGCGGCGATGCCTTCGTCGGTGAGCGGGTTCGACCACGATTCGATGGCTTCGTCGAGTTCGGCGTCGCTCATGCAGTCGATGGGGGTGGAGCTGCCAACGCCGCGCGGGTCGAAACCGAGTATGTCGAAGCGTTCGCGGATCTGTTGGGGCGCGCCGGAAACGAAGGAGTCGGCGTATTCGATTCCGGAGCCGCCGGGCCCGCCGGGGTTGAGGAAGAGCGTTCCGATCTTTTCGCCGGTGGCGGGGTAGCGCTTGAGTTCGAGTTCGATCGTTTTCCCGTTGTCGGGGTTCGCGTAGTCGAGGGGCACGGTGACGCTTGCGCATTCGGCGCCCCCGCGGCACGAGTCCCAGTCGACGTCCTGCGTGTAGAACTCTTCGAGTCCGGCGGGCGCGGCGGGCATGTCTCCGGCATCCGGGGCGGGCGCGGTCTGCGTCGTCCCTTTCTCTTTCGGGTTCGACGTGGGGGCGTCGCGCGTTCCGAGCGACGTCGTGTCGAGCGCGCACGCCGAAAGGAAGGTTGCGGCGGCCGCAAGCCCGGCGAGGGCGACGCGGCGGCTTCGGCCCCGGATGCGGCGACGACGGAGAGCGGGGCCTTCGGTTCGGGCGCTGTTCGGCACGTAGTGGTTCATGTCTCCAACCTAGGCCAGAAAACGGCTGGGCGCCAGACCCCCGGCGAAATCTGTGGATAACCGTGCAGGGCAGGGGCGACGAGGGGACTGCCGCGGCAACCTCAGAAAACGCAAGACGGGCGCGCCCCGCCGAACGCACAACCAATGCCCGGAGGGCCCGGAAAGAGGACGTGCCGCGCCCATTGCGCGCCGCACGGGACGGGGCCGTCTCGCAGGGGCGCGGTCACCGTAGGGTACCGCGCATTGGGGACAGTCCCCAATCCGGCGTATCAAAGGGGTCTGACCCCATTGATACGCCCCACCGGTCCCGCTTCCCGGGGCGTCACCGCGACGGAAGCAGCGAAACCATCATCGCTTCAAGCGCCAGCAGCGGCGTCACATTGCCCCTGAGCCGCTCGCGCGCCAGGGAAATCGCCTCGACGCGCCGCAGCGACTGGTCCGGGCCGGATTTCGTGGCCGCAGCGCGAATCTCCTCCTCGAAATCCGAATTGACCAGCGGTACCTGCGCCGAATACTGGACGATGAGGAAATCCCGGTAAAGCGACAGCAAGTCGATCATGACCCTGTCGATTCCATCGCGCTCGACGCGCTTGCCCTGCCGCTCAAGCTCCTTGCGGAAATCGGCGACGATCTTCTGGAAGCCCCTCGGAACCTTCTCTCCCGCTTCAAGGCCGAGGCTGCGAAGCAGCTCGTCAAGCCGGGCATCCTCCACGCTCGATTTCTTCTTCGACGTCGCCCGGCCCGGCTTCCCCGGTTTCTTCACGCCTTTCGCACCCGTACCGCCACGGGCCAGGTCCGCCCCGCGAGCTTCCGCCGCACGCTGCGCGGCCTCAAGCGCTTCCGCCTGGTTCGCCAAACGTTCGGCCTCCCGTTCGCGGCTGACCTCAAGAATCTCAAGCACCCGCGCCGCCGCGGCCACCGCGTCCGATGTCGTTCTCAATCCCAAAGCGAGCGAAAGCACGGCGCGCCGGTCCTCCCACGCACCGGCGTCACGCACAAGCCCCCTCGCCCGTCCGATATGCGACTGCGAGGCATACGCGACGGCAAGCGCCCGTTCCGGCTCGACCCCGCCTTCGCCCACCAGCAGCTCCGCCACCTTCTCCGCCGGGGGAACGACGAGAGCCGCGTGCCGGCAACGCGAGCGAATCGTCGGCAGCACATCGTCCGGCGAGGTCGTGCACAGCATCCACACGGTACTCGGCGGCGGCTCTTCCAATGCTTTGAGCAGCACGTTCGTCGTGTTCTCCGCCATCCGGTCCGCATCCTCGACGATGACGATCCGCCAGCGGCCCGTGCCGGGAGCGTCAAAGGAACGGGACACGACCTCGCGCACCTGCTCGATCGCCATCGTCACGCCCGACGCGGACACAAGCTCGACGTCGGGATGCCCGCCTGCCAAGGTCGCGCGGCATTCGGCGCATTCGCCGCATCCGGGGCGTTCCCCCGCACATTGCAACGCCGCGGCGAACATGCGCGCCGCCTGCGAACGGCCCGAACCCGGCGGACCGGTAAACAGCCACGCATGGCTCATTGCCGAACCCGCATCCTTCACGGCCCTCTCAAGCTGACGGCGCACCGCCTCCTGCCCGACAAGGCCGTCAAAAACGTTCATCGGCCCTCCTCGCTTCCCGCGCGCCCCGGCCCGAGCACAGGCTCCAGCATGCTCCACACGCGCCCGGCAACCTCCTCGACCGAAGCCGAAGCATCGAGAACACGCCACCGCCTGGGCTCGGCCCGTGCAAGCTCAAGGAACTCGCAGCGCACCGCCTCGTGAAAGTCCTGCCCTGCCGCCTCGAGGCGGTCGCGGACCGGCCCGAGGCGCGAAGCCCCGACCTGCACCGGCGCATCCAGCAGAATCGTCAGGTCGGGAAGCAGTCCGCCTGTCGCCCACAGCGACAGCTCGCGCACCTCGTCCTTCCCGAGAGACCGCGCCGCCCCCTGATAGGCTACCGAGGAATCGAAATAGCGGTCGGAAAGCACGACCGCGCCACGTTCAAGCGCAGGACGAATCCTCGTCGCCACATGATGGGCCCGGTCGGCCGCATACAGGAGGGCTTCGGCACGCGGCGCCACATCGCCTCCGTGCAGAAGCAGCTCGCGAATCGCCAGGCCCAGCTCCGTGCCGCCCGGCTCGCGCGTCACGAGCACTTCGCGCCCCTCGCCCT
>CACYEE010000133.1 GCA_902773415.1 uncultured Actinomyces sp. | reverse complement strand
CGTTCATGAGGTCTTTCGTTCTGGCTGGACAGGCCAGCCTGCCTGCCGGCTAGGCTGGGGCGGGGCCGGTTTGGCGTGACCGGTGCCAGACTATGCCGGGCGCGCTGCCGCAACCGGCATAATCAAGGAGAAAAACAGCACAAAACCGGATAGGAAAGCCCGCGAGCCGACGTAAACGGACTGCGGGGCATGGTGTCTCCTCGGGCTTTTGCATCTTGAGACGATTTTCGCACCCTTAGGCTTTCGCTTGCGGCTCTTGGCGAAGCCTGCGCGCGCACGCGGCGGCGCGTGTCGGTCGTGCGTTCGGGGCAGGGCCTTGCCGACACGTCGCCTTGCGGCCCGGTGCTCGCCGGCTCAGTACAGCCCTTCCTCGACAGGCCGGGTGGCGGTCGGTGCGGGCACGAGGTCGAAAACGGCGGCGCAATGGTCGGAAATCGCCAGCCGGATCGCCTCGGGTTCGCGCTCCAGGCGCCAGCCCTCGGCGTAGAGCTGGTCGATGCGGTGCCGGGGGTCGCTGGCAGGAAAGGCGAGCGCCGATGCGCTCGTCCTCGGAAGGCCCCCCTCGGGCCGCTCCCGCTTGAAGGCGGCAGCGACCTGTTCGGGCGACAGGTTGAAGTCTCCGGCGAGAATCGCCGTGCCGGCGTCAAGCTCGCAGACCTTCTCCCAGGACAGGACCGCCTGGTCGCCGGCAGCCTCCCGATTCGTCTCGAGATGCGTGTTGCCGATAGCCACCGGCCCCCACGGAGTCTGGACCCGGGCGACCATGAGCACGCGGCGGGTACGCCACAGCTGCGCACAGGGCCGCTTGCCTGTCCGAGGCATTCGTGGCAGCGCAATCGTCTCGAGGCCGACAAGGGGAAAGCGGGAACAGATTGCAAGCCCGTATCCGCGCTCGAACCGGAGGGCCCGGGAGAGCGGCCGCCGGCGCAGGCCGGCAGCATGCCCGGCGAAGGCCGCGCCGACACGCCAGTGACGCATCCCGAGGCCGCTGGCGATGGCTTCCGCCTGGTGCGTGCCGCCGGAACGGGCCTGCTTCTTGTCGACTTCCTGAAGCAGGAGAATGTCGGGGTCGAGGCGTCGAAGCTGGGCGAGAGCGAGGCCGAGCGTCGAGGCCACTTCGCCGGCGCCGGGCCTGAATCCGCGGTGGGACATGCGGCCAAGCTCCTTCGTCCATCCTTCGGCCGGGGTGCCGTGCTGGATGTTGAAGCTGATGATGCGCAGCGTCTGCGTGGCGTCGCGCCGGGGTATCGAAGCGAGGAGGTCCATACGGTCAACGATAGCGGACGGATTCGGACTTGCGTGCCGTGGCTGCGGCGCTCGCGGTAGGGTGGGGCCATGAGCATCAAGGTTGCAGTTGCAGGCGCCGCTGGGCGCATGGGTCGGACGGTGTGCGGCGCCGTGGAGGCGGCCGCGGACATGGAGCTTGTCGCGCGGCTCGACGTCGGCGACACGCTCGACGCGGCGAGCCTGAACGGCGCGCAGGTAGCCGTCGAATTCACGGTTCCGTCCGTCACCGAAGCGAATGTTCTTGCGCTGGTCGAGGCCGGGGTCGACGTTGTCGTCGGCACGACCGGCTGGACGGAGGAGGCGCTCGGGCGCGTGCGCAAGGCGGCCGCCGCCACGGGCGCGCATGTGCTGATCGCGCCGAACTTCGCGCTTTCGGCCGTGCTTCTCATGGCCTTCGCGGAAAAGGCTGCCCCGTATTTTGAATCCGTCGAGGTCATCGAGCTGCATCACCCGAACAAGGTGGACGCCCCTTCGGGCACGGCGGCGACGACCGCGCGCCGCATTGGCGCCGCGCGCACGGCGGCCGGCGTCGCCGCATCCCCGGACGCCACCGAAAGCGATCCGCTGGGCGCGCGCGGAGCCACGATCGACGGTGTTCACATCCACGGAATTCGCCTTCGCGGCCTCAACGCCCACGAGGAGGTCCTTCTCGGCAATCCCGGCGAGCAGCTGTCGATCCGTCAGGATTCCTTCGACCGCGAATCCTTCATGCCGGGCGTTCTGCTCGCGGTGCGCAAGGTCGGCGGCCTGGCCGAACCGTTGACCTACGGGCTCGATTCGCTGCTGGGCATCGCCTGAACGCTGCCGGTTTCCGCGCCGGGCGTGGGCGCGGTGCCGGGTCGACGCCTCCAACCGGTTGCCGGGCGGGGGCTGTCTCGGCAGGGAGGTGGCCGGGGCGGGGCCGGCACGTTGCTTCGATGTCCGCCCCGGGTGTTTGCGCAGGCGAGATCGTCGGCGTGAGATGCGGGGACGGCGACGAGCGGAAGGTCCGCGCGGGCTTGCCCGGGCATGGCCGGAGCGAGGAAGCTGCGAGAGGGTGCGAAGCGAGCGAACGCGGTCCCCGGGCCAAGGCACGTGTCGCAAAGGGGACCGTCCCCAATCCGACACTGGCTGTTCCCTTTGCGACACCGAAGACGGGTGCGCCCGTGCGAGACGGCTCCCTACTCGGTGATTGCCGTCAGCGCCTGGTCGATGGCCTCGGAAGTCAGCATCCCCGGAGCGCCGTAGAGAAGGTTGCCGTCGGAATCGGCAAAGAAGTTGGTGGGGGTTCCCATCACCCCGAACCGTGAGGCCACGGATGTCGCGGAGTCGAGCAGGGAAGTAAAGGTGTAGCCGTTGTCTTCGATGAAATCGGCGACGGTCCGCCTGTCCTCGCCGATGAACACGGCGACGACCTGAAGTTTGTCGGGGCCGTACTTCTCCGCTGCGGCCTGCATGTCGGGCATCTGCATCGTGCAGGGAGAGCACCAGGTTTCGGAGAAGACAAGCCAGGTGGGGGTTCCCTTGAGGGAGTCGGCGCTCACCTCCGCCCCTTCGAGGCTTGCGAGGGCGAAGTCGGGCATCGGGTATGCCTGTTCGGCACCGGAATCCCGGGAATCGGAGGATCGGGAGCTTGAGGCCCCGGGTGTGGAGGCCGGCCTGGGGGCGGCCTGCGGGGCGCTTGTGCCGTTTCCGACGATCAGGGCGGCGCCAAGGGCAAGAACGAGAAAGCCGAGAACCGTCACGGTGGCCAGCTTCGAGGCGCGAAGCCGTGTACGGAAATCCTTGCTGGGCGACGCGGGCGATGTCGGTGGCATGGAACCTCCCTGGGCGGGCACGAACGGCGGCCCGCCCATCGGCGTCGCGCAGTTCGCTGCGGACGCGGCGGGCCGAAAGCGCAGGCACGGGCGCCTGCCTCTGCCACAGACAATAGTCGAATCGGCGTGGCGTATCGGGGAAGCTAGATGATTGCGGGGATGAGATTGGCGACGCGCGAGAAGAGATTGGCCACCATGAGCAGCCCGATCGCGATGAGCATGGCGCCCGAGGCGACCGAGATCGCGGCGTGGTGGCGCTTGAACCAGTCGAAGCGTTCGTGGGCGTCGGCCGCTCCGACGGCGACGGCGAGAATGGGGGCTCCGAGGCCGATGCAGTAGAAGGCCATCATGGCCGCGCCGGTCCAGACCGTCGAGCTTTGGGAGGCGAGGGCAAGCACGGCTCCGAGAATCGGGCCGATGCAGGGGGTCCATCCGGCAGCGAAGACGATGCCCATGACTGCGGCGCGTGCCGAGCCTGTCCGCGAGGCTGCGGCTCGGGTCACGTTGCCGCGGAAGAAGCGGTCGAAGAGGGGGATGTTGACGAGGTCGGCAACGTGCAGGCCCATGACGACCAGGACGATTCCTCCGATGGTTCGGAACACGTTCGCGTACTGGCCGACGACGTTCCCGATGAGCCCGACCGAGGCCCACAACGCGATGAAGACGACGGAGAAGCCGGCGACGAAGGCGAGCGCGTTGGCGACGGCGGTGCGCCTGGGCACGGTGCCGGGAGCGCCGCCGATCATCTGGCCCACGAATACCGGCACGATCGGCAGGAAGCAGGGGGAGACGAAGGAAGCGAAGCCGGCGGCGAGGGCGAGCAGTCCAAGGGGAGCATCCATGTTCCAGAGCATACTGGGCGGCGAGCCGGGCGGCGATGCCAACGTGGGGTGCGAGGCTTTCAAGTGTCGGGGGCGCACGCCTGCCTCGAAGACCGGCAAGGGTGTCGAAACCGCGGAATGTCGCGATATTCACGCCCGTTTTGCGACGCGGGTTTCCTCGTGCGGCACGGCGGGGGAAATCGGGGGCGCGAGAGGCGAAAAACGTGAGATATGCCCGCCCGGATACCTCGCAAATGCCCGACTTTTCCGCGAAAGTCCACTAGGTTTTACCCTAGCGACCCGAACGGGAAGCAATGAAAGCGCAACTAGAAACGAAGAGGTACACGAATGTCTCTCAATCGCACTGATCTCATCGGCAAGATTGCCGAGAAGGCCGGCCTGTCCAAGGCTGACTCCGACAAGGCGCTCTCCGCTCTCCAGGAAGTGCTCGTCGAGTCCCTCGCGGCCGGCGAGGCCGTGAAGATCACGGGCCTCATGGGTGTCGAGCGCACCAACCGCGCCGCCCGCAAGGGCCGCAACCCCCGCACGGGCGAAGAGATCGAGATTCCCGCCGGTTTCGGCGTGAAGCTCACCGCCGGTTCGGCGCTCAAGAAGGCCGTCTCGAACAAGTGACCTCGCCTCTCCGGGGCCGTGTGCAGGGCGCGCGAACAGGGGACTGTCTCGCAAGGGAGCACCCGTTGCAGGGTGAGAATTGGGGACAGTCCCCAATTGCCGCCCAGCCTGTCCCTTTTCCTGCTCCGGCGCTCTCGCCTGCGCAGACGGGGCTGTCCCAGAAGGATGCCTGGAGCTGGCCGGGGCGGGGATCGGCATGTTGTTCCGTTTCCCGCCCCGGACGCTTATGCAGGTCAGAGGGACGGGTGTTGCAAAAAGGGACAGACTGGTGCCGCATCGGGGACAGTTCTTCGGGAGGCTCGGGGCCGCGCCGTCGGGCAATCTCATGAGCGAATCGCCGAATGCGGCCGCGTGCGGCCAGGAGCTGGCCGATTGCTTGATCGAAATTCGGCTCCCTTCGTTTTTCGCGCCTGCCCGGCACCCTGGTGGCGATACACTGTCAGGCATGAACAGTTCTTTCCTCGACGAGCCCGCCCGTCCCGGCATGCCTTCCGACCCTCTTTCCGCTCCTGGAACCTCCACCGGCCTGCTTGAGCGGACCGAGGAACAGAAGGCTCCTGGCGATTCGGAACGCTTCGCGCATTATGTGCGCAAGGAGAAGCTCACCGAGGCGATGATCACCGGCAAGCCCGTTGTCGCCCTCTGCGGAAAGGTATGGACCCCCTCACGGAATCCGGACCGGTATCCGGTGTGTCCGACGTGCCGAAAGATTCGCGAGGAAATGGGCAGCGGCCGCGGCGAATGGCCTTTCGGCCCCGGAGTTCCCGGCGAAGGCTGAGGCTGCCAGGGGCAAGTGCTGCCGGCCAGGCTTCCGGTTCGCCTGCCCGAAGCGCGGGCGCGCACGCCGGCGTATTCAGGAGATGCGGTCGGGCCTTCGCAGATGCGCCCTCACCACGTTCTTCGACAGGGCGAAGGTCGCCGCCATGTAGACGAGGTAGAGGGCCACGAAGGTGCCGGCGAGGGCGGGGCCGATGCCCGATTCGGGCAGGAACGGCGAATGCGCGGGGCCTGCGGCCACGGCGATTCCAAGAAGGGCGACAGCGAGGGGCGCCAGGAAGGCGACGGCGATGCGCCACCACAAGGAGCGCTCGATGTCCTCGCGGTTCGCGCCGAGCTGCGCAAGCGTCCGGTACCTGCGCGCCGAGACGGCTGCCTCCGACAGTTCGCGAAGGGAAACCACGGCGGCGGCCACGAGCAGGAGGACGATTCCCAGATAGGCCGCTTCGTAGGCGGAATCGAGGATTCGCGAGTTCCACGCATCGAGGACGCTCGAGGCGGACTGCGTCAGCCCAAAGTCGCCTGCCATGCCTTGGGAATCCTGGCGGCCGGGTTTGAAAAGCGGTGCGAGGGAAAGGTCGAGCGTTCCTTGGCTCGCCTCGATGGCGGTGCGTCCCTCGGGCGTGAGAAGCACGTTGAGGAAGGTCGTCTCGGGCAGGATGCCGCGGCTGCGCTTTTCGGCGACGATGGCGTCGGAGACGACGAGATAGAAAGCCGGATCGGGTTCCTCGCTCGTCATGGCGAGCGGCTGCCTGACGGTCGTTCGCGAGTTTGCGAGGACCGAATCGGACAGGCGCAGCATGGCCGGGGAGGCTTCGAGGCGTGCTGCCGCCACGGCGGCCTCCGGGGTGAGCGCGTCGATGGCGAAGGCGTCATCGGCAAGGAGAAGCGGTTCTCCGCCGGTGGCGCGGGCCAGTGCGTTGTACTGGGAGACGCCGATATAGCGGACGGAGGAACGCTGCGAGATTCCGGACTCGAGAAGCTCGGCGTCGGAGGGCATGCCGCGCAGTCCCTCGCCGGGGGCCACGGTCGCATAGACGTCGATCTGGACGCTCTCGGCGATGTTCCGGTTCCATTCCTCCGATTCCTGCGCGAAGATGCGGGCGATGTCTCCCTCGCTCTGCCTCAAGGCGGCCGCTGCCGCCTGGCAGAGGGCGTCGTATTCGGCCTTGCCGACCGGTTCCGCCGCCGCGTCGGCGATGGACTGCGGACCGTAGGCGGCGCTCGCGTCGAAACGCGAATAGAGGGGTACCGCTTCGCGTGCGCGCACGGCGTCTGCAATGCCGGAGGAGAGGATCGCGAGCGAGGAAAGAAGCGTCATGGCGACGAGCCACAGCGCAATCCAGTCTCCCGCCCTGTCGGCAAGCTGGCGCAGCGTGAACGAGCGAAGACCGGCCGACGAGTGGCTTGCGTACCGGCGCGCGAGTGCCGGAGCGAGATGCGAGAGCCCCGCAAGCAGCGCGAATGCGGCGCAGGCATCGAGGACAAGGGCCGTGCCGGCCTCGTCGGAGGAGACGAAGGAAGCGGGAAAACAGGCGCTGGGCCTTGCCGCAGCGGCAAACAGCGCGAGGGAGACGGCCAGGAACGCGAAACCGAAAACGGGACGGCCACGCCGTGAAGCCCCGGTCCGCGGGCGCGCCGAGAGCAGGACGGTCGGATGCTTGCGCGTGATGGTAACGATATTGCCGACGGTCACGAGCGCGAAGACGAGGAGAAAGCTCGCGATGGTCGTTGCCAGGCCACCCGGGGACAGCGACGGGCCGGGATTGGCGACTGTCGTGCCCAGAAGCGCCGCCGTCGTGTACGAGAGCACGAAGGACAGTCCGAGGCCGAGAACCAGGCCGGTCGACAGCGCGAGAAGGCTGAGGAAAGCCGTTTCGAGGGAGAGCAGGGACGCGAGGCGTCCGGCGGGCATTCCCAGGGCGAGAAGCACTCCGAATTCGCGTCGGCGCCGGGCGAGAAGGAAACGGTTCGCGTAGACGACCAGGAAAGCGAAGAGAAGGGCGACGAGAAGCGAATCGGCGGCCAGGGTGCGTGCCGCGTGGACGAGCGCGGAAACGTCGTGGACCCCTCGAATGTCGAGGGCGCGCGTCTGGGCATCGACGGAACTGAAGGCGTAGAAGAGGGCGACGGCGATGGTGAGGGTGAGAATGTAGATCGAATAGTCGCGCGCCGAGGAGCGCACGTTGCGCCAAGCGAGCCTAGCGTACATTCGCTTCGCCTCCGAGAAAGGCCTGCAATTCGAGGATGCGGCGGTAATGGGCGTCCTGGGAGGAGTCTCCTCGGCGCAGTTCGTTGAAGAGGAGGCCGTCTCGAATGAAAAGCACTCGGGAAGCGAAGGAGGCGGCGAAGGGATCGTGGGAAACCATGAGAATCGTCGTTCCGGCGGCGTTGATGTCCTCGAAGACCTCGAGAAGGCGTGCCGCCGCATGGGAATCGAGCGCGCCGGTCGGCTCGTCGGCGAGCAGAAGCCGGGGGCCGGCGACGAGCGCACGGGCGGTGGCGACGCGCTGACGCTGCCCGCCGCTCATTTCCGCCGGAAACTTCTCGAGCGCATCGCCGACGCCAAGCTGTTCGGCCTGGGCCATGACCCTCGGGGATATTTCGGAGGCGTCGGCACCGGCAAGCGACAGCGCGAGGGCGATGTTCTCGAAGGCGGTGAGATTGTCGATGAGGTTCGCTTCCTGGAAGACAAAGCCGAGGCTCTTGCGGCGAAATGCGGCCAGGCGGCGGCGCGAAAGGTTCGTGACGTCTTCGCCGTCGATCAGTATTTCGCCCGACGTGGGACGCTCGAGGGTGCCGATGCATGTCAGGAGCGTTGTCTTGCCCGAACCGGAAGGCCCCATGATCGCAACGAATTCTCCGTATTCCACGTCGAAGCCGATACCGCGCAGGGCATGGGAGGTCGTGCCGCGTCCGCCGTAGACCATTTCGAGGCGGCGAATCGACAGCGCGCTGGTGCGGCTGGCTTCGTGCGTCATGCTCATGGGACTCCTTTCCTTGCTTCGATACTAGAGGCAGGCTTCGGAAAGCCCGGCTTTTCTTACGCCTTTGTCATGCCCGGGGCGGCGAGCCGGATTCGCCTGCGGTCGTGAGGAAAGGCGAGCGTGACCGTCGTTCCTTCGCCTTCCCCGGAAGCGACGGCGAAGCCGAGGCCCATGCGTTCGCTGAGGGTTCGGGCAAGATAGAGCCCCATCCCGGTGGCGCTGCCCTCGGCCCTCCCGTTTGCGCCGACAAAGCCAAGTTCGGTGACTTTGGGCAGGTCGGCCACGGCGATGCCCTGGCCGTTGTCGGCGAGACGGAGAAGGGTGACGCCCCGCGAAGACTCCTCGCCGGTCTCGACGGAGAACCTGAGGCGCCTCGCCCCGTATTTCGCGCTGTTGACAACGACCTGGGACAGCACGAAGGAGAGCCAAGACGAGTCGGCGAGAACCGTCGCTTCCTCGGGGACGTCGAAGACGGGAACGAGGCCGGCACCGATCAGCAGGCGCGCATGGCTTCGGCACACGCTGCGGCAGGTTTCGGCAAGCGGAATCTCGGCCAGGGCGTAGTCGGCATTGAGGTTCGTCGAACGGGCGAAGAACAGGGCCTGTTCGACGTTGAGGGAGATCCGTTCGAGCTCGTTCCTCAAGGTTTCGGCATCGGGACCTCTCATGCGGTCGAGCACGAGCGCGCTCGCGGCGATCGGGGTCTTGACTTCGTGGATCCAGGCTTCGACGTATTCGCGGTAGCTGCGTGCCCCCGCGTCGGCCTGCGCGACTTCGGCGGCGGCAAGGCGGCTGAGGACAACGGCGTGGGAGTAGGCGATTTCTCCGTCGAGGAAGGCCGGTTCGGCGACGACGGACGGCAGGTGCCACGAGTGTTCGATCGAGGCCGCGGCCTGCTCGGCTTCGCGGTAGTAGCTTCGCCTGCGGGCGTACCCGTAGGCGAGGAGACCCGCGGCGGCGGCACCGAGAATGCCGAAGACGAGCCGGATGACGGGGGAAGGGACGCCGGCGACGGAGAGAATCGCCGCGACGGCGGCGAAGGCGAGGGCGATCACGGCGGCATGGGCTGCGTGGTCGCGAAGATAGGCGCGAAACGTGAAGGGGACGACCGGCGGGGCGCTCACTGGCCGTCTTTCGGGCTGACGACATATCCGATGCCGCGCCGTGTTTCGAGGAAGCTGTCGGGAATGCCGAGGGACGCGAGCTTTCGGCGAAGCCGCGTGATGTTGACGGCGAGGGTGTTGTCTTCGATGAAGACGTCGGACTGCCACAGTTCGACCATGATTTCCTGGCGCGAAATCGCCTGGCCTGCGTTGGCCATGAGGAGGGCGAGAATGCGTGCCTCGTTGCGCGTGACGTCGGCGGTCCGGCCATCGTAGGAGACCTCGTTGCGGATCTGGTCGAGTCCGACCCCGTCGACGTTCAGCGTTCCCGGCGCGCCGACCGCCCCGGCCCTGCGCAGAAGCGAGTCGATGCGGGCCATGAGGGCCGCGGGCCGGTAGGGCTTGGTGACGAAGTCGTCGGCTCCCAGGTTCATGCCGAGCACTTCGTCGGATTCGGCGTCCGAGGAGGTGAGCATGACGACGGGAACGGACGAGCTTTCCCGGATTTCACGGCAGATGTCAAGCCCGGACGCTCCGGGCAGCGTAAGGTCGAGAACGACGAGGTCGGGGACGAGAGCCAAGGCTTCGGCACCGGCTTCGCTCCATTGCAAGGCGGCAATCGCGACGTGCCCCTTCGATTCGAGCAGCGCGGCGAGTTCGGTACGCAGGGTGGGGTCGTCCTCGACGATGAAGATGGTGGCCATGCGCTCTCCTCGGGTCGTATCCAATCCTAGCTTTTGGCTCTGGCTTCAAGAACGCGAAATCCCTTGGCGGAGGCGATCTTTTCGCAAGGGTGGCCTTCGCCGCGCAGCCAGGCGGCAAGCGAATCCGCTCCGAGGTTCTTGCCGACGACAAGCCACGCGCGGCCCTCGCAAGCAAGGAGGGCCAGATTGGCGCGCAGGAGGTCGTGCAGGGCCGCCTTTCCGATGCGGATCGGAGGGTTGGAGACAATGAGGTCGACGCTTGCGGGGGCAAGCCGAGCCAAGGCCTCCTCGGGGGCGACGACATGCCCGGCATGCCCTGCGAGGGCGAGATTGTCGGCGGCGAGGGAGCGGGCGCGTCCATTGACGTCGGTGGCCCAGAGTTCGGCCTCGGGATAGGCATCGGCGAGGGCGAGGGCGAGAGGACCCCACCCGCAGCCGACATCGAGCGTTCGCGCCGGCGGGTCGATCGCGTCGAAGGGCGCCTTGGCGAGAAGGACGGCCGTCGCCTTGTCGAGCCTGTCGGCGGAAAAGACGCCGGGGGCCATAAGGACCCGGTGGACGATGCCGCGTATGTTCACCTCGCGTTCGGTGCGTCGGGCCGGCACGGACGGGGACTCGCAATAGTAGTGCTCGCTCACCCGGCCAAGCCTACAGGCTTTCGAGGCGGCGGCCTAAGCGCAAGGCGAACCCGCGGCGGCGACGCTGGTCGCGCGGGCCTGCGCGTGGGATAATTTCATGCGCCGGGCCGGCCGCGGGTTTTTCGTCGGCCTGTCGCGGCCCCTCGGCGACGATGGCGCGGCCGGGACGGTTCGGAAGAAAGGACGGGGATGCAGAGCTTGGACGATGCGGACGCACAGGAACGGACGAAGGAAACCGCCGGGGAAACGCGCGAGGCCGGACGGGCCTGGGCGCTCCAGTCGGATCCCGCATACCGGGGGGACTGGGCGGGCGATGACCTGGAGCGCGAGGAAAGGTCCTCGCTGCGCCGCGTGGCAGGCCTCGAACATGGCGCAGAAAGGGAAGAGGGCGTCGATATCGAGTATCGCCAGGTGCGTCTGGAGAGGGTCGTGCTTGTCGGCCTCTGGCAGGACGGAACACTGGAAGAGGCCGAGGAGTCGCTGCGCGAGCTCGCGGCACTCGCCGAAACGGCCGGTTCGCAGGTGCTGGACGGTCTCGTCCAACGTCGCTCCTTTCCCGATCCGGCAACGTATCTCGGTTCGGGCAAGGCGAAGGAGCTTGCCGAACTGGTCCGGTCGGCAGGGGCGGATACCGTCATCGTCGATTCGGAGCTTGCCCCCTCCCAACGCCGTGCCCTCGAAGACATCGTCGGCGTCAAGCTCATCGACCGCACGGCGCTGATTCTCGACATTTTTGCCAGGCACGCGAAATCTCGCGAAGGCAAGGCGCAGGTCGAGCTCGCCCAGCTCGAATACCTGCTTCCGCGCCTGAGAGGCTGGGGCGAATCGATGTCGCGGCAGGCAGGCGGGCGTGTCGCCGCAGGCGCCGGCATCGGTTCGCGAGGACCAGGCGAAACGCAGATCGAGCTCGACCGACGCCGCATCCGCACCCGCATGGCCAGGCTGCGAAGGGACATCCGAAAGATGAAGCCCGCACGCGAGGCCCAAAGGGCTTCGCGCAAACGGACAGGAGTGGCCTCGGTCGTCGTCGTCGGATACACGAACGCGGGGAAGTCCTCGCTGCTCAACAGGCTCACCGGTGCAGGCGTGCTCGTCGAAAACGCGCTGTTTGCGACTCTCGACCCGACGGTGCGGCGCGCCGAAACGCCGTCGGGCCGCGAATTCACGCTTGCCGATACGGTCGGCTTCGTCAAGAACCTGCCGACGCAGCTCGTCGAGGCCTTCCGTTCGACGCTCGAGGAAGCGGGCGACGCGGACGTGCTTCTCCACGTCGTCGACGCCTCCCATCCCGATCCCGTCGGCCAGGTCCGCGCCGTGCGCGACGTGCTTTGCGATGTCGAAGGCGCCAAGAATGCCCGCGAAATCATCGTCCTGTCGAAGGCGGACCTTGCCGAGGCGACGGATATCGCGGCCCTGCGCTCGCGGTTTTCCGGCGCGATTGCGGTCTCCGTCGTGACGGGCGAGGGAATCGACGAGCTTCTTGCCGCGATCGAGGAGGCGCTTCCCGCTCCCGACATCGAAATCGACGTGACCGTCCCGTACGGCATGGGCGGGCTTGTCTCACGCATCCATGAGGAAGGCGACATGCTCGAGCCGGAGGACTACCGGCCCGAAGGCACGCGAATCCATGCGAAGATCGGTCCGGCTCTTCTCGGCGCCCTGCGCGAGGCCGGAATCGTGGGAGACGGTTCGCGTGGCTAGGGCGGACAAGCTCGATGCCCTCATGGAGGCGATCGTCGAGGAGATGGGCGGCCATCCGCGACAGGGACAGATCGAGATGGTCCATGCCGTCGCCGAAGCCCTCGAAACCGACGGGCACCTGATCGTCCAGGCAGGTACGGGAACCGGCAAGTCCATCGGCTACCTTGCTCCCGCAATGGCGTGGGCGGTCACGGGCGGCAAGCGTGTCGTCGTCTCGACGGCGACGCTTGCCCTCCAGCGCCAGATCGTCACGAAGGACGGCCCGCTTGTGGCGGCCAAGGTCGGCGAGGCTTTCGGCACGGAGCCTGTCGTCAAGGTCCTCAAGGGCTGGACGAACTACGTGTGTCTGCGCAAGGCGATGGGGGGATACCCGGAGGACGATGCGCTGTTGTCGCGCGCCGAGGGCGCCTACGGCGCGACGGCGACGGGAGAGGAGGTCGTGCGCGCTCGCGAGTGGGCGCTCGGCTCGCACACGGGCGATCGTGACGATCTGGAGCCGGGAGTGGACAACCGCGTTTGGCGCCAGCTGTCCGTGTCCAAGCCGGAATGCATCGGCGATCGCTGCCCGCACGTCAAGGAGTGCTTTGCCCGCATTGCCCGCGAGGAGGCGTTTGCCGCCGATATCGTCGTCACCAATCATGCGGTTCTCGCGATTCACGCATCGGGCATTCCGATTCTCCAGGAGGTCGACGCCATCGTTGTCGACGAGGCCCATGACCTCGCCAGCCGTGCCACCTCCCAGCTTACGGCGTCGCTGTCCGAAGGCGAAGTCCGGGGGCTTGTGCGGACTTTGCGGCGGGAGGGGATCGCCTGCGGAAGGCTCGAGGATGCGGGCGAAGGGCTCGGCGGGCTGCTTGGCATGATCGAGCCGGGATGGCTCGAGCCTCCCTTGCCTGCCCGGCTCCACGATCTGCTCGTCATGCTTCGCGGCGAGCTCCAGACTGCCGCGGACTCGGTCAACGAGCTCAAGGGCTCTTCGGAGGAGGAAGCCGCCTCGAAGTCCGTTGCGCGGGCACGGGTGCGCACGATGGTCGACACGGTCGACATGCTGCTGTCCGACAAGGTCCATGACGGCAGGCTTGTCGCCTCGGTATCTCGGGGAACCGGAGAAATGTCGTATCTGTCGGTGGCGCCGCTCGACGTGGCGGGCTCGCTCGCCGGAGGGCTCTTCGGCGAAAAGCCCGCGGTGCTCACCTCCGCGACCCTTTCCGTCGGAGGCAGGTTCGACCATACGGCCCGGCAGGTCGGCTTCGCCTTCGACGAGATGGGGCCGTGGAAGGGAATCGATGTCGCGAGCCCCTTCGATGCGGGCAGCCAGGGGATTCTCTATGTCGCCTCGGATCTTCCCTCGCCGACGCAGCCGATTTCCCGGCAGGCGCTTGAGCGGATTGCCGAGCTGGTCGAGGCCTCCCGTGGAGGCGCCCTGTGCCTGTTCACCTCCTGGAATGCCGCCGAGCAGGCGGCCGGGCATGTTGCCGAACGGGTGGAGACCCCCGTGCTGTTCCAGGGCGACGGACACGTGCCGCAGCTCGTCGAAGAGTTTCGCCGCGACCCGGCGGCGTCGCTGTTCGGCACGCGGACGCTGTGGCAGGGCGTCGACGTTCCGGGCATGACGAACCGGCTGGTGATTATCGACCGAATCCCGTTTCCGGTTCCCGACGACCCGCTTGTCAAGGCACGTTCGGCCGCGGCGACCAGGCGCCGCCAGTCGGCTTTCATGACGGTTTCGGTGCCGGAAGCGGCATTGGGTCTTGCGCAGGCTGCGGGGCGGCTTCTGCGTGCGACGACCGATCGGGGCGTTGTCGCCATTCTCGATTCGAGACTCGTGACGAAGCGGTACGGCGCCCAGCTTCTTTCGGCTCTTCCTCCGTTCTGGACGACGGAGGACCGTGACGTGGCGTGCGGTGCGCTTCGGCGGCTTTCCCGCGATATTTCGGTGTAGATCGACGCTCGGAAAAATCCCCGGTTGTGTTTTGGACCCTTCGCTTCAATGGGGCATGACGAGACGGAACACGAATCCGGCTCCCGAGATGCAAGGAGTGAAGCGATGGGCATGAATACGGCATGTATCGTCGAGGGGACGGCTGCTCGCGCGCTGGAGGCTACGCAGGCGCAATCGGAGAGCGGCGCGTCCAAGGCGCGAAGGCTCAGCCTTGTTCCGAATGCGCAGCCGGCTCGCAGCCCGAAGGAGGCGCGTGCGGGCAGGGGCGCGTCGATGCGGCCCGAGGATGCGGCGTTGGACGGGGACGGCCGCGGTGTCGCCTCGGTGGCGTCGGCCGATTGCCAGGATGCGGCCGACGCCGGGTACGCGATTGTCGCAGCGGACGACCTTGTGCTTGGGGCGATCCGGTTCTTCACGGCAGTCATTGTCGCCCTCGCCCTGGCCTCGGTCGGGCTTCTCGTTGGAGGTTTTCTGGAATCGGCTCCCGAGAGGGCACGATACGTGCAGCCGGGCGATTCCCCCTACTCGATTGCTGCGGGAATCGGCGGCGCGCCGTCGCCGGGCAGGGCGGCCGACGATCTTCGCGAGCTGAACGCGCCGGGCAGCGATGCTCCCGCAGTCGGGCAGAGGCTTCTTCTTCCCGAATACTGAGTTCAAGGAGCTGCCGAAGGCCCGGGAGCGCCGAAATGCGGCCTGTCATGAAGATTCGAGTTCCTTGCGGCTCCGGCGTGCCTGCACGCGCCGGACATGCGAGCGTCGACATGAGTGTTTGCATATGATAGCCGCATGCACTGCCCATTTTGCCGACACAAGGATTCCAAGGTCATCGACACGAGGGTCAGCGATGACGGCCAGACGGTCCGTCGCCGCCGTTGCTGCCCCGAATGCGGTCGGCGTTTTACGACCCTGGAAACGGCGGCGTTGACGGTCATCAAGCGTTCGGGCGCTTCCGAGCAGTTCTCGCGCGGCAAGATCATTTCCGGTCTTGCCAAGGCCTGCCAGGGGCGGCCCGTCTCGGAAGACGATCTCGCCGTCCTCGCCCAGCAGGTCGAGGAAAAGGTGCGCCAGCAGGGCTCTTCCCAGATCGAATCCCACGAAATCGGGCTCGCGATTCTCGAGCCGCTGCGCGACCTTGACCATGTCGCCTACTTGAGGTTTGCCTCCGTCTATTCGAACTTCGACAATCTCGACGATTTCGCGGACGCGATCGAAAATCTGCGCAGCCCCGGCCATTGATTCGCGCGACGGCACGATTGCGGTACTTCCGGCACGCCACGGGCGAAACGGGCGAGCGCAAGGGCCGGAGCCGCGCAGAGGGCGGTGCCGGGAATTGCCCAACACGCCTTCCTGATTCGGGAACAGGCTCCTTCAGGTGGTCCTGCCTGGATCAGTCCTCGCGGGAAAGGCGTCCTGAGCCTTCCTCGGACTGGCCGGATGCGCCATCCGGCCAGTCATCCGCCTCGGATTCGGCGGCATCCGGTGTCGGCGCGGAAGCGGCCGACTTCGCTTCCATCTTTCCGCGCAGCTCTTCGCCCGCAGCCCTGAGCGCTTCGGAGGACTTCGCGAACCACACGGCGAAGTCCTCGCGGGACAGTCCGGCAAGGGCAAGCCTGTCTCGCAGCTCGTCGCCGCTCATCGCCTTGTCGGCGAACCATGCCTTGAGTTCTTCGGTCGTGTGCCCGTTGTCGTCGAACCATTCGCGAATCTGTTCGCGCGTCGCATTCGTGTGTTCGCTGAGCGAGCCGACGAAGGTTTCCCAGCGGTCGGTGGCGGCTTCGGTGATTTCGGTGGCTTTCCTTTTCCATTCGCCGGAGACGAGCTCGAAGT
>CACYEE010000132.1 GCA_902773415.1 uncultured Actinomyces sp. | reverse complement strand
GCGCGCGAAGGCCTGGGCTGGGACCTGGGCGAAACGAACGGCACGGTTGCGCTTCGGATGCCGGACCATCCGTGCGCCCTCGCCCTGCTTGAGGCGGCCGGGCCGCTCGCCGTCTCCTCGGCCAACCTCGCCGGGCGCCCCGCCGCCCGCACCTCCGCCCAGGCCGAGGCCATGCTGGGGGAGAAGGTCGCCTGCTATCTCGACGCGGGGGAGGTTCCCGGCGGCGTGCCCTCGACGATTGTCGCGCTCGACGCGAACGCGGACGGGCAGGAGGCGAGGATCGTCCGAATCGGTGCGGTTGGCGATACTGAGGTGCGCAAGGTTGTCTCGACGGTAGTCTGAGGCCATGCCGTCCGTTCCGGCCGATGGCCGGGGGTTCCTGCGCGCGAGGAAGGAGCGAGCAGTGCGGGTCTATATTCTCATGGCGATCGTGGCGGCGGCAGTCACGTATCTTCTTGTGCCTGTCGTGCTGCGTCTTGCCCTTGCGCTGGGCGCGGTGAACCAGGTGCGCGACCGTGACGTGCATACGATGCCGACGCCTCGCATGGGCGGCGTGGCGATCTATCTCGGCATGGTCGTGGCGTATGTGCTCGCGTCCCAGATTCCCTATCTGTCGCGCGTGCTTGCGCCGGGCAGCGGCGCGTGGGGCGTGCTGATGGGGGCGGGGGTGATGTGCGCCGTCGGGGTGATCGACGATATTGTCGAGCTTGTCTGGTATGCGAAGCTGGGCGGGGAGGTTCTTGCCGCCGGCGTCATGGCCTGGCAGGGCGTCACGCTGTCGTCCGTGCCCTTCATGGGTCTGACGGTCGGTTCGAGCCGCATGACGCTGTTCGTGACGGTGCTGGCGGTGGTCGTGGTGGCCAATGCGGTGAATTTCATGGATGGCCTTGACGGGCTTGCCGCGGGGATGCTTGCGATTGCGGGCGCGGCCTTTTTCCTGTACTCCTACATGCTGACCCGGAATGCGTCTCCCGGGGATTTCACGTCGGTGGCCTGCGCGATGACGGCTCCGCTTGCGGGCGCGTGCGTGGGTTTTCTTCCCCACAATTTCAATCCGGCCCGGATTTTCATGGGCGATTCCGGGGCTCTCATGCTGGGTACCGTCATTGCGGGCGCCGCCATTCAGGTGACGGGGCAGATCGATCCGGTCAACACGGAGCTGGGGTATGCCCTTCCGACGTGGATGCCGCTTCTGGTTCCCTTCGCCGTGATTCTTCTTCCGCTCACGGATTTCGTCTGGGCCGTGGTACGGCGCACGGCGCGGGGCTATTCGCCTTTCCATGCCGATGCGGGGCATCTGCATCATCGTCTGCTGCGTCTTGGCTTTTCGCATGCGAGAGCGGTGCTTGTCCTGTACATGTGGGCGGCGATCGCGTCCTTCGCGTGGGTGGCGCTTGTCGTTCTTCCGGCGGCGACGGTGGGTGCGGGTTTTCTCGCGGCATGCGGCGTCGCGTTTGGAGTGACATGTCTCACGCGGAATGCGTGCATGCGTGAGGCGGAGCGTCGCGCGCGGTACGCGGCGGCGCAGCCTGCGGGGGTGTCGGAGTGAGGCGCGGGTGGCGCCGGCCGGCCCGCCCGGTTCGGGCGGAGGTTCTGTTTGCCCGGATTCGGCGGGCGAATGCGCGTGGGCATCTGGCCGCCTCGGTGCTGGCGCTTGCGGTGGCCGCGGCTGCGGGGCGGGGCTGGGCGGGCCTCGCTTTCGTGTTCGGGGTCGCCTTGTCGCTGGGGTCGGTCTGGGCGACGGCGGGCGTGTGCGAGCGTTCGGGCGGGGGCGCGGCCGCGGTTGGCGGCGCGTATGCGGGCAAGATCGCGGTGCTGTTTCTTGCGCTTTCCGGCGTGTCGCTTTTTGGCGTGGTCGATGCCGGCGCCTATTCCTTCAGGCCGGTTGCCTGGGCGGCCTCGGGGCTGGGCGCGGGCGTGGTGCTGTCCCTTGCGATCGATGCGTTTGTCGTGGTGCGCACGCCCGTGTCTCTCGATATCGAGGAAAGGCCGGGATGAGCGGGACAGGGCGTGGTTGTGGGGCGACGCCGTGCGCCGTCGGACAGGAGTCGGATGCGGGAGGGTCCGCGGGCAATGGCGCAAGGGAGACGAAGGGGGTTTCGCGATTCGGCTTTTGGGGTTAAGATTGGCTGGGTCGACGTGGCGCACGATTGCGCCATGCGAAGCAACTGCCGTATTGTCTGGAGAGCGTCAATTGTCTATTCCGCTTGCTGCGTTCGCCTCGGGCCTCGTGATGGGAGGCGACGGCTTCCCGTCTCCCGACTTCAACGAGAACTTCTATCCCGAGGCTTTTCTTTTTGCCGGAACTCCTTTCGAGATCAACCGCATCGTCATGGTCCGCCTTGTCGCGACCTTCGTCCTCGTGCTGCTCCTGTTCCTTTATTCCAGGCGCGCCAAGCTCGTTCCCGGCCGCGCCCAGGCGGCAATGGAGTTCCTTCTCGACTTTTCCCGGAAGAACATCGGCGAGGAGATTCTGGGGGACAAGGCCAGGGACTACCAGGGTCTTCTCGCCACGATCTTCCTCGGAATCCTGTTCATGAACATCACGGGCATCGTCCCGGGCCTTCAGATCGCCGGCACGTCGATCGTCGGAATGCCGCTGGTTTTCGCCGTCGTCGCATACGTCGCCTTCATCGTCGCGGGCGTCAGGGAGCACGGCTTTGGCGGTTTTTTCCGCGACCAGCTTTTCCCCTCCGGCGTCCCGCCGTTCATGTACGTGCTCATCACCCCGATCGAGGCGCTGTCGACCTTCGTTCTCAGGCCCGTCACGCTGACCGTGCGACTTCTGGCGAACATGATGTCGGGCCATCTTCTTCTCGTCGTCTGCTTCGTCGGCACCCAGTACCTCGTCGTCGAACTGGGCGGCGCAATGGCGGCTCTCGGCTCGCTGACCCTCCTCGGCGGCATCGTCTTCACCGCGTTCGAGGCCTTCATCGCCGCCTTGCAGGCCTACATCTTCACGCTGCTGACGGCTGTCTACATTCAGCTTTCCATCGCCGAGCACTGACGGCTTTCCCATTTTTCAGCAAAAGAAACCGAAAGGATCACCCATCATGACCGGAAGCATCGCGACCATCGGATACGGCCTTGCCACCCTCGGCCCGGGCATCGGCATCGGCATTATCGGCAGCCACAATCAGGACGCCACCGCTCGCCAGCCCGATGTCGCCGGCCAGCTTCGCACGAACATGTTCCTCTCGATGGCCTTCGCCGAAGCCCTTGGCCTCCTCGGCCTCGTGGCGGGCCTCGTTCTCTGATCGCGATGCGGATCGTGCTTGAGACCCTGATGGCGCAGGAGGCGAAGAATCCCTTCCTGCCGGAGATCGCCGACCTCATCTGGGGCACGGTCTCCTTCGCGATTATCTTCGTGGCCGTCTACAAGCTCGCATGGCCCACGTTCATGCGGGTTCTCGACGAGCGCGGCCAGAGAATCGACGAGGGCCTGCGCGCCGCGG
The DNA here is from genome assembly GCA_902773415.1 of uncultured Actinomyces sp. Classification (GTDB taxonomy): domain Bacteria; phylum Actinomycetota; class Actinomycetes; order Actinomycetales; family Actinomycetaceae; genus RUG11864. Next base: position 8,099 of record CACYEE010000132.1, on the reverse strand, counting down.
ACCTCGCACGTCAGGAGGTCGACGCCGAACGCGCCAGGCTTGAGGACGAGCGCAATGCAGCCCTGCGCGAAGCCGCCGACCTCATCGACAGGGCACGGGCGAACGCGGCGGAAATCGTCGCGGACGCCCACAAGGACGCGACTGCCGAACGCGGCCGCATCCTGGAAGCCGCCGGGCGGCAAATCGCGGCGGACACGGAAACGGCCCGGCGCTCCCTGCAATCCGAAGTCGGCTCGCTCGCTTCGGAGCTCGCCTCGCGCATCGTCGGCGCCCAAGCGGTCGACGAGAACATTTCGCGCAGGGTCGTCGATGCCTTCCTTGACGAACTCGAAGCCTCCACTGCCGCGAAAGTGAACGGTGGGGCCTGATGCGTGCCAGCAGCGAGGCGGCGCTCGCGGCCGCCAAGGAGCGCTGGAACGCGCTGCTCGTCGAGAAGGCCTCGGGGGAAATCGGGTTCGCCGGCGAGATTTTCGCCGTGGCCGACGCGCTTTGCTCCTCGGCGGCGGTGTGCCGGTCGCTGACCGATCCGGCCCGCAACGCCGAGGACCGTACCCGGCTCGCATCGGACATTTTTGCCGGAAAGGTTTCCGGGGAAGTGCTCGACCTGCTCAAGGGCCTCGTCCGCGAGCATTGGGCCGGCGACGGCGACCTGCTGGCCTGCCTTGACGAAATCGGCGTCGACACGGTTCTCGCCGGCGCCCAGCGCGCCGGCAGGCTGACCGACGTCGAGGACGAGCTCTACCGCACGATGCGGACCTTGCGCGACGAACGCGAACTGCGGATGGCGATTTCCGACAGCCATCGCTCCTTCGCCGACCGCGAAGCGCTCGTGCGCCGCGTCTTCTCCACCGGAGCGCCCGAAACCGTCGAGCTCGTGGTCCACGCGGCAAGGCGAATCGGCGATGCCACGCTCGCCCAGTCGCTCGCCCGATTCGGCGCGCTCGCGGCCGAACGCAGCCGCCATCTCGTCGCAACGGTCATTGCGGCCCTGCCGCCGACCCCCGAACAGGAAGCCCGGCTCGTCTCGATTCTCGAAAGGCGCTACGGCAAGGACGTCGCCCTGCATGTTTCTCTCGATCCTTCGATCCTGGGGGGCCTGAGGATCGCCATCGGCAACGACGTCATCGACGGCACGCTCGCAACGAGGCTTGCCGCCGTGCATGAGGAAATCACCAAGTAAGACTTATGGGCCGTCCACAGCTGATTGCCCGGTACAACGAGCGGCGCAGGCCGCTGACAGAAGGAAAGAGGAATGGCTGAACTGGAAATCCAGCCGGAGGAAATCAAGGCTGCGCTCGACAGCTTCGTCAGATCCTACGAGCCCGCCAGGGCGGCGAGCGAAGAGGTCGGCCATGTCACCGTGACCGCCGACGGCATCGCCCGCGTCGAGGGCCTGCCCGGCGCGATGGCAAACGAGCTGCTCAAGTTTGAAGACGGCACTCTCGGCCTGGCGATGAATCTTGAGGAGAGGGAAATCGGCGTCGTGATTCTCGGCGATTTCTCCAGGATCGAGGAGGGCCAGGAGGTCCGCCGCACCGGCGAGGTCCTGTCCGTTCCCGTCGGCGACGGCTATCTCGGCCGCACCGTGGATCCGCTCGGAAAGCCGCTCGACGGCCTGGGTCCCATTGGCGGCATGGAAGGCAGGCGCGCCCTGGAGCTTCAGGCTCCCGGCGTCATGATGCGAAAGTCCGTGCACGAGCCCCTACAGACCGGCATCAAGGCAATCGACGCGATGATTCCGATCGGTCGCGGCCAGCGCCAGCTCATCATCGGCGACCGCCAGACCGGCAAGACCGCCCTCGCAATCGACACCATCTTGAACCAGAAGGCCAACTGGGAGTCGGGCGACCCGAACAGGCAGGTGCGCTGCATCTACGTCGCGGTCGGCCAGAAGGGCTCCACGATCGCCTCGGTGCGCGGCTCCCTGGAGGAGGCCGGTGCGCTGGAGTACACGACGATCGTGGCCGCTCCCGCCTCCGACCCTGCCGGCTTCAAGTACCTGGCTCCCTACACGGGTTCGGCCATCGGCCAGCATTGGATGTACGGCGGCAAGCACGTGCTCATCGTCTTCGACGATCTTTCCAAGCAGGCCGAAGCCTACCGGGCCGTGTCGCTCCTTCTGCGTCGCCCTCCGGGCCGCGAAGCCTACCCCGGCGACGTGTTCTACCTGCATTCGCGCCTGCTTGAGCGCTGCGCGAAGCTCTCCGACGAGCTTGGCGGCGGTTCGATGACGGGCCTGCCGATCATCGAGACGAAGGCGAACGACGTGTCGGCCTACATTCCGACGAACGTCATTTCGATTACGGACGGCCAGATCTTCCTCCAGTCCGACCTGTTCCTCGCCGACCAGCGGCCGGCCGTGGACGTGGGCATCTCGGTCTCCCGGGTCGGCGGCGACGCGCAGGTCAAGGCGATGAAGCAGGTTGCCGGCACCCTCAAGGTGACTCTCGCCCAATACCGCGCCCAGGCGGCCTTCGCGATGTTCGCCTCCGACCTCGACGCGGCCACGCGCCAGCAGCTCGTCCGCGGCGAACGCCTCATGGAGCTTCTCAAGCAGCCGCAGTACACGCCGTACGCCGTCGAAGACCAGATCGTTTCCGTGTGGGCGGGCCTGGGCGGCTACCTCGATCCGGTGCCCGTCAACAAGGTCCGCGACTTCGAGAAGGGCCTGCTTGACCACGTGCGCCGCAACACGGGCGTGATGGACGTGCTCGCTTCCACCGGGAAATGGACGGAAGAAGCCACCGCGGAGCTCAAGGCGGCCACGGAAGCCTTCCAGGCGCGGTTCCTTGCCGCCGAAGGCATCTCCACCGGCATCGAGGAAGACCCGAGCGTCGAAACCGAGGACGCCCAGGAGCAGATCCGCACGAAGCGAGGCTGAGCGTGGCTGGAGCACAGAGAGTCTACAAGCAGAAGATCAGGGCGACGACGACGCTCGAAAAGGTCTTCCGCGCGATGGAGCTTATCGCGGCTTCCCGCATCACGAAGGCGCGGGACGCCGCCCTGGACGCCGATCCGTACACGGAAACGCTGATCGACGCGATCGGTGCCGTCGCCGCCCATTGCGACCTGACCGACCAGCCGCTTCTCAAGAAACGCGTGGACACGAACCGCGTCGCGATTCTCGCCGTGACCTCCGACCGCGGGATGGCCGGAGCCTATTCGACCAACGTCTTGCGCGAAGTGGAGAAGGTGGTTGCGGGCATTCGCGAGGATGGCAAGGAACCGGTTCTCTACATGTCGGGCCGTCGGGGGGAGTCCTACTTCCGTTTCCGCGGGGTCAACGTGAGGAGGGCCTGGACCGGCAATTCCGACAAGCCTTCCTACGAGCGTGCCGTCGACATCGCCGACACTCTCATGGCGGACTTCATGGCGGCCCCCGAAGAGGGCGGAGTGGACGAGCTGATCCTCATCTACACCCGTTTCGAGTCGATGGTACGGCAGGTGGTCCAGACTCGCTTCATGCTTCCCATCGAAATCGTCGAAGAGCCGGTCGACACTTCCCGTCGTGCCTTCACGGCTCCCATCAAGGACCCCGAGAATCCGGTGATTCGCCCGCTCTACGATTTCGAGCCGAACGCCGACGAAGTGTTTGCGCACCTGCTGCCGCTGTACATGCGCCAGCGGATCTGGGCGATTCTCCTCATGGCGGCCGCGTCCGAGCTGGCTTCGCGCCAGCAGGCCATGCACTCGGCGGTGGACAACGCGAACAGCCTCATCGAGGAGTACACCCGCAAGGCGAACAACGCTCGCCAGGCGGAGATCACGACGGAAATCACCGAAATCGTTTCGGGCGCGGACGCGCTTTCAAACTAGGGGCATCGGCCCGAAGGAAGAAACAACATGACTATTGCAGTTGATACCGAGACCACTCTCAACGAGGGCCGCGTCGTTCAGGTTCTCGGCGCCATCGTCGACGTCGAGTTCCCCGACGGGCACCTTCCCGAGCTCAACTACGCGCTCGTGACCGAGGTCGATCTTTCGGCTCAGGGCGAAGGCGCGAAGAGGATGTCCATGACCCTCGAGGTCGCCCAGCATCTGGGGGACAACGTCGTGCGCACGATCGCCTTGAAGCCGACCGACGGCCTTGTGCGAGGGGCCGTCGTGAAGAACACGGGCGCCCCGATTTCGGTGCCTGTCGGCGACGTCACCAAGGGCCGGGTCTTCAACGTCATCGGCGAATGCCTGAACCTTGCCGAAGGCGAGACGCTCGAAGTGACCGAACGCTGGCCGATTCACCGGCCGGCTCCGAGCTTCGACCAGCTGGAATCCGAGACGAAGATGTTCGAGACGGGCATCAAGTCCATCGACCTTCTCACCCCTTACGTTCAGGGCGGCAAGATCGGCCTGTTCGGCGGTGCCGGCGTCGGCAAGACGGTTCTCATCCAGGAAATGATCCAGCGAGTGGCCCAGGACCACGACGGCGTTTCCGTGTTCGCCGGCGTGGGCGAGCGCACCCGCGAAGGCAACGATCTCATCAACGAGATGGCCGAAGCGGGCGTTCTCGACAAGACGGCCCTCGTGTTCGGCCAGATGGACGAGCCGCCGGGCGTGCGTCTGCGCATCGCGCTGTCGGGCTTGACGATGGCGGAGTACTTCCGCGACGTGCAGAACCAGGACGTGCTTCTGTTCATCGACAACATCTTCCGTTTCACCCAGGCCGGTTCCGAGGTGTCGACGCTGCTGGGCCGAATGCCGTCGGCGGTGGGCTACCAGCCGACGCTTGCCGACGAAATGGGCGTTCTCCAGGAGCGGATCACGTCGACCCGAGGCCATTCGATCACGTCGATGCAGGCCATCTACGTGCCTGCCGACGACTACACCGATCCGGCCCCGGCCACGACCTTCGCCCATCTGGACGCCACGACGGAGCTTTCGCGGGAGATTGCCGCGCGCGGCCTCTACCCGGCCATCGATCCGCTCGCCTCGACTTCGCGCATCCTCGATCCGCAGGTTGTGGGACGCGAGCATTACGATACGGCCATCTGGGTGAAGGCGATTCTCCAGAAGAACAAGGAGCTCCAGGACATCATTTCGATTCTTGGCGTGGACGAGCTGTCCGAGGAGGACAAGGTGACCGTCCATCGCGCACGCCGCATCCAGCAGTACCTGTCGCAGAACACCTACACGGCCGTGAAGTTCACGGGCGTGGAAGGGTCCACGGTTCCGGTGTCCGAGACGGTCGAGGCTTTCAAGGGCATTTGCGAAGGCAGGTACGACCATATCCCGGAGCAGGCCTTCTTCAATATCGGCGGCATCGAGGATCTTGAACGCGCCAACGCGAAGATTCAGGCCGGGCTGTGATGAAGGTTACTGTTGTGGCCCGTTCCGGGCCGGTGTGGAACGGCGAATCGGACTCCGTGGTCTTTCCGTCGAAGGAAGGCGAAATCGGGATACGTCCCGGGCATACGCCGCTCATGGCTCTTTTGCAGGCCGGAACGGTGCGTATCGGCATGTCCGACGGCACGACGAAGAAGATCGGCGTCAGCGACGGCTTCGTCACTGTCGATCAGGACAACGTCTATGTCGTCTCCGAGCTCTAGGGTTTCGGGGCGATGCATTGCCGCCAGGGTTGGGCGTGCGGGCTGCGGCCTTGCACGCCCGATGCCTGCGTGAGGAGGGTTGCATGCGTACGGTTTTTGCCGAGTGTTCCGTCGAATATTCGGGAAGGCTTGACGCCTACCTTGAGAGGTCGCTTCGCCTGATCATGATCAAGGCGGACGGTTCGGTTCTTGTGCATTCCGACGGAGGCTCCTACAAGCCTTTGAACTGGATGACGCCGCCGTGCCGGTTCGCGGTGGCCGGGCCGGGCGACGACGATCTGGATGCGGAGGCTCGCGAGGTGTGGACGGTCGAGAGCGCGAAGAGCGACGACAAGCTGGTGATTCGCGTATTCGACGTGCTTGCCGACTACGAGCATGAGCTTGGCGAGGAGCCGGGGCTTGTCAAGGACGGCGTGGAGGCGCATCTTCAGAAGCTTCTTGCCGAGCAGGTGGAGCGTATCGGCGACGGATGCCGGCTTGTGCGACGGGAGTATCCGACGGCCATCGGGCCTGTGGATCTCATGGTGCTTGACGGGGACGGAGGCCATGTCGCGGTCGAGATCAAGCGGCGCGGGGAAATCGACGGTGTGGAGCAGCTCACGCGTTATCTTGACCTTCTCGGGCGCAATCCGCAGCTTCGGCCGCTGCGAGGGGTCTTTGCCGCCCAGGAGATCAGGCCGCAGGCGCGCACTCTCGCCGAAGATCGCGGCATCGAGTGCCTTGTGCTGGACTATGACGAGATGCGCGGCATCGACCGCCCGGAGGACAGGCTTTTCTGATGCGCAGGTCGAAGAAGTATTCGCGCCAGGTCCGACCGCTCGACACGAGGGCGCTGATGGGCGGCGTGCGCTACGAGACGGGCCGTGACGGCACCGAATACAAGGTGCGCCATATCCGTTCGGGCACGAAGCAGTATGTGTGTCCGGGCTGCAATTCGACGATTGCGGTGGGGGAGTCCCACGAGGTGGTCTGGACGGAGGATACGATTCTCGGTGCGCGGTTCGGGGTCGACGCGAGGCGGCATTGGCATACGTCGTGTTGGCGCCATCGCGGTCGCGCCTGACCTCCCGTTTGGGGACGGGCCCTAATTCGGAGAATCCTCCCGTTTGGGGACGGGCCCCGATTTGGAGAATCCTCCCGTTTGGGGCCCGTCCCCAAACGGGAGGCCAAGTGCCGGGCGTGCACGTGCCTTCGCGATGCCGCGGCTCCGGCAGGTAAGATAGGCGCATGGGAACTCTTGCTTGGCGCCGTACCGGCCCCGTAACCGACACGCCCCTGCTGCTGCTTCACGCGATGCCCCTCGACGGCTCGATGTGGGACAGGATGCGCGAACTCATGCCCGACGTCGATGTTCTGACCGTCGATGCGCCGGGCTTCGGGTCTTCGCCCTCGGGGCACGAACTCGCCCAGGACTATCCGCATCCCGAATTCGGCGAGGAGGCGAGCGCCTCCGTTGCCGTCTACGTCGATGCGTTGGAAGCGACGCTCGATTCGCTTGGAATCGAACGGGTCGTCATCGGCGGCAATTCGATGGGAGGGGGCGTGGCTGCCGCCTTCACGGACTACCATCCCGAGCGGGTCCTCGGCCTTGCGGTCATCGACTCGAACATCGGCGCGGACGCTCCGTCGGGGCATGCCTCGCGCCGCCGCATGATCGAGATGTGCGAGGCCGGCCGCGCCTACGATACCGTCAAGGACTGGACGACGACGATCGTCTCGCCGTCGGCGTCAGACGAGACGCGAGCGGAGCTCGATGCGCTGTTCCGGGAAGTCCCGGATGCGGGGCTTGCGTGGCTTCAGCGTGCGCAGCTTGCGCGCAAGGACCATCGCGATGCCGTTGCGAAGGTCGACGGCCCGGTTCTTCTCATTCGCGGCGCGGACGACCCGACCTGTTCGCGCGAGATGCTTGAGGAGCTGCGCGGGCGGGCAAAGGACGCCCGTATCGTCGAAATCGTTCACGCCGGCCATTTTTCTCCGTACGAGCAGCCCGAACCGCTCTCGCATCTGCTCGCGGATTTCTGGTATTCGGCCCGCAGGTAGCATTGGCGAAACAAAGGGGCGTCCCTCACAGGTGATCGAATCTGGCCGGGGACTGTCACTTAGGGCGCGGCCACCGTGGGATGCCCCAAAAGGACCGTGTCTGCTCGCGTCCCTCCCTCTTGCAGCGACGCAGGCCGAAAGGCACGAATGCCCGCAGTCATGCCCGAAGCCAAGGAAGCTGGCGCAGGCAGGCGCAGCCTGCCGACCACGGCTTCCCTTGCTCCGGTCTGGCACAGGCAAGCCCGCGCAGCCCTTCCGCTTATCGCTGTCCCCAATGCGACACCAGTCTGTCCCCTTTTCGCCCCCAATCCTCTGGCCTGCACAAACGGCTGGGGCAGCCCCGCTTGCGCAGGCCAGAGACCCGAGTGAGAAAAGGGAACAAGACCAGGCGAGAATTGGGGACTGCCCCCTATTCTCGCCCGGCGGTTACTTGTTCGGGTTGTCCTGCTGGTCCTGACCCGGCTTGCCTTCGCCGGACTGTTCCTGCGCAGGCTTGCCCTGGTTCGGCTGGTTCGG
>CACYEE010000131.1 GCA_902773415.1 uncultured Actinomyces sp. | reverse complement strand
CTATAGAGTTGCTTTCGTGATTGACTGGCATGTTGTCGGGGGCGTTTTCCTTCCGTTTGCGGGGACCACCTTTGGGGCGGCCTGCGTTTTTCTGCTGCGTGAGGAACTGCCGCACCGCCTTCAGCGGGGGCTGCTCGGTTTCGCCTCCGGGGTCATGGTGGCCGCGGCCGTGTGGTCGCTGCTCATTCCGTCGATTGAGCTGAGTGCGGACCGGGGGGCGGCATCGTTCGTGCCTGCGGCGGGCGGTCTGATGCTCGGAACGGGCTTTCTTCTTTTGATCGACAAGCTCACGCCTCACCAGCATCCGAATACCGGTCTTGAGGAAGGGCCGAGTTCGCGCCTGTCGAGGCTGTCTCGTCTTGTTCTTGCCGTCACGATCCACAACATTCCTGAAGGCATGGCCGTCGGCGTCGTCTATGCGGGCCTGCTGGCGGGCAGCGGAGAGATTGGGCAGGCGGCTGCTTTTGCTCTTGCCCTTGGAATTGCGATCCAGAATTTTCCCGAAGGAGCGATCATTTCGATGCCGCTGCGGGTTGCGGGGCATTCACGAAGGCGTTCCTTCGTGGCGGGCACCTTGTCGGGGGCGGTCGAGCCGGTGGCAGCCGTGGCTACGATTCTTGCGACGAGCCTCGTGGTTCCGGCAATGCCGTGGCTTCTTGCCTTTGCGGCCGGTGCGATGCTTTTCGTTGTTGTCGAGGAGCTTGTGCCTGATATGGCTCAGGGCGAGCATACGAACGTCGGGCCGATTCTCTTTGCCGTCGGTTTTTCGCTCATGATGAGCCTGGATGTCGCGCTGGGCTAGGCCTGAAGCATGTCGTGGGCGACGCAGGGGGCGAATCGGTGCGTTGTGCGGTGGCGTGGCGGCGGGGTCGGGTGCCCGGTTTCGGCAACAGGTGGGTTGGATTCAGGTTGTGCGCGTTTCCGTAGCGCGGTGCGAGGCGATGGCGACGGTGGAGTCAGACCCCTGAGGCGAATCGGTTGCCGGCTGCGAGACGATGGTGGCGGCGGGGTCGGATCCCGGTGTGGCAGGAGCTGGCCCGATGCGACGGCAATGTGGCGTGACGGTGGGGTCGGAGCCCCGAAAGGCGGAAGAGAGGGTCCGCAAGCAGAAGAAACAGCGCCGGCATGGCCGCGAGGGGGCTCGCAAAGGCGCGTGTGCCGTCGGGGGCGAGAAGAGGGGCAGGCTAGGCGAGATTTGGGGCGGGAACCGGACACGACGTTCCGAATCCGGCCCCGGCCGAGGTCAGGGAGCCTTGCGAGAACCCCCGAAGCCGTTCGGTCTGGCGTGCACCTGCGCGGATGCGCGTGCATCATGGAAACGCTCGCGGTGCCCTGCGGCGACAGGGACGTCCCGTCGGCGGCGAGGGAGGCTGCCGGTTGCGGCACCGGTTTTGGCGAGCACGACCCTCGCGGCGGCGGGTGCGAGCGAAAAGCAGGCCTGCCCAGGAAAAGTGGCAGGTTCGACGCGGCGGGCGGGGTGGCGGAACCGAATCCCGGCACCCTGCCCGTCGCCTGTCGGGAGGGCTTGGTGCCACTTGCAGCGTTCGGAGCGGGCCCAGGCGTTGCAGGGCGTCTTGTAGCGGTCCTTGATGCATTCGAGGCCCGAGCCACCGGGTTTCGGGTTGGTTCTCCAGTCGGCACCGGGAGGCGAGTTTGGAGGCGGGCAGGGGTTGGGGTGCCGTATGCGCCGCCGCAGGGGGTGCAGGCGGGGCGGTTTCAGCCCGATTCGCGGTTCCAGAGCTTGACGAGACGCTGGAATTGGGTTTCGTTCCAGCCGTACGCGGCAATCTTCGCGCGATTTCCTTGTTGCTTTCGGGGTTGGGGCTGGGGATGCGCCCTTGGCGACGGGCTTCGGCGTGGGCAGGATTTCGCTCGGAGTGCCGTCCTTCGGCGGGCGACCTTTGGCCACGGGTTCGCGACGACGCTGGAGCCTTTCGTAGCATTCGGTGGAGGAGTGCGGCCAGGGCCTGGTCTTCGACGAGGGCGTTCGGCTTGAAGGCGTTGCCGGAGTATCCGGTGGCGATTCCGGTGTCGGCGAGCCGAAAGATGGCAGTGCGTTGTTCGGAGCGGCCGGTGTCGGCGAACTGCCCGGCATTCGGGGCGTCGGGGTTGCCGGCGGTGCGGTAGGGGAAGGTGGCGACGGTGCTGAGGGTGACGGTCGCGTTGGGCCTGAAGCTGCCATCGGGTATCCGGTGGCGACGCCGGAGCGGCCGTCCAGGGGTTTTCCTTGTAGAAGCGGTGGTTGGCGGGCATGTCCTTGAGGGGTCTTGCGGCGGGAATCGTGTAGGCGGGGGAGGGGGATTCCGCGGGGCCGGAAGCTGCCGTCGCTTCACCCGCAGGCGATGTTTCGGTTGGCGAGCCGCATGACGTCGTCGTGTCGGGCGTGCGTGGCGGGCACGTCGGCGAAGCCCGTGGCGGCGAGTTCGAGTTCCGATTCGGTTTCCTCGCTGCTGTCCGTGTCGGGGAAGGTGCCGGTGCCGGCCTGCGCGCCGTCGGTGTCGAGGGGCGACGCCGTTGCGGCTTCTTCCGGTTCCGTTGGGGCTTGCGTGACGCGGGACTTTGCGGGGTCGGCTTGGGCGGTGCCGGCCTGCTCGGTTTATTCCGGTTTGGCTTCTGCCTGCACGGCATGCCGTGTGCGGCGCGGGACTGCGTGGTCTCGTTCCGGGCCGCATCGGCCTGTGCGGCTTCGTCCGGTTTGGCTTCTGCCTGCGTGG
>CACYEE010000130.1 GCA_902773415.1 uncultured Actinomyces sp. | reverse complement strand
GCTGCTCGTGCCCGTGCCGCGCGAGGGGCGTTCGCTCGACGCGAAGCCGTTGGAGAACGAGGCGCTGCTGGAGTGGGTGGAGAATGTCGTCACATCGGTTTTCCTCGACGCGCCCGCGGGCGGCGAGTAGTCTGGCGCTAGGAGTGTGCCCGCCCGTTTCGGCCGTGTTTGCGGCGGGCGGCCGAAACGAAGAATCGAGGATTCCATGAAGAAGCTTCTCGCTGTTGCCGGGCTGTCCCTTGCGGCGGTTGCCGGGCTGTCCGGCTGCTCCGTCAATCCGGGAGCGGCGGCGGTTGTCGGAGACACGACGATAACCGAAGCGGAGGTGTCGGACCTGGCCGAGCAGGCTGCCGGGATGGTGCAGGCGCGCGGCCAGATCGTCGAGGCGCTTGTGACGGAGGCCCAGCAGGAGCAGACGGGGGACGTTCTCGCCGAGGAGTGGAAGGCCTTCTTGGACACGCATGCGAAGGATATGGGCGACGAGGAGCGTTCGGAGGCGTACGAGCAGTGTTCGCGCGACGACAAGGTCGACGCCGATTCGCCCGAGACCGTTCGCTTGTGGTGCGAAGTGAACTATGTTCTCGTGAAGAATCCGGATCTTCGGGAGGTGGCTCCGGCCGCTTCCGCCCAGGATCTTGGCCTTGAAATCGTGGTGTCGCCGCGGTACAAGGACTATTTCGGCGGCGAGTCGCTGCTGCCGTCTTTCGTGACGGCGCAGGAGCGGGGAGCCTAGTTTCCCGCCTTTGTGTTCTCTGTTTGCGACGCCGATGAGGCATGGCGGGACTGTCACGCAAGGGCGTGTCTGCCGCCGGGCGCCGGAAAGGGGGGCGGGCTGGTGTCGCATCGGGGACGGCGACGAGTAGGGGGTCTGCGCGAGTTCGCTTGCGCGAGACCGGAGCGAGGAAGCCGTGGTCTGCCAGGATGCGTCTGCCTGCGGCGGCCTTCGTGGCCTGGGGCGTGAATGCGGGCATTCGTGCCTCGGGGCCTGCGTCGCTGCGGGAGGGAGCGTCGCGACCGGACACGGTCTCCAATCCCCCCCCCCGCGCCCTCCCGCCTGCGCAAACGGCTGGTGCGGCAACCGGAACGCTGCGCCGAATCGCGCCTTGGGCGGGTTCGGGCATCCGTGCGAGACGTCCCCTGCATTGCGGGTCCGGGTGACGGGCCGGTGGCGGTGCGCGGCGCGCCAACCGGCGTCGCAATGCCGCAAAACCCCGAACCATGCCTAACGTGAGCTTGTGCAAAAAATCTCGTGACCGGCATACGCGACTGCCCGCCGCCCAGTAGGATTGGGCCGTGCGAGATTGGGGCATCCAACCGCGCAAGCACAAACAAAGGAGTACTTGTGGCCAGCATCGAAGCTGTTGATTCCCTTGAGATTCTTGATTCCCGCGGAAACCCGACCGTCGAGGTCGAGGTTCTTCTCGACGACGGCACCTACGCCCGCGCCGGCGTTCCCTCCGGTGCCTCCACCGGCGCCTTCGAGGCCGTCGAGCGCCGTGACGGCGACAAGGGCCGCTACCTCGGCAAGGGCGTCCAGGACGCTTGCGCTGCCGTCGTGGACGAGCTCGCACCGAAGGTCATCGGCATGATGGCCGACGACCAGCGCGCTCTCGACCAGGCCATGATCGAGGCCGACGGAACCCCGAACAAGGGCAAGGTCGGAGCCAACGCCATTCTCGGCGTGTCGCTCGCCGTGGCCAAGGCCGCTGCCGAGTCCGCCGGCCTCCCGCTCTACAAGTACCTCGGCGGCCCGAACGCCCATGTGCTTCCCGTTCCGATGATGAACATCCTCAACGGCGGCTCGCACGCCGACTCCAACGTGGACATCCAGGAGTTCATGATCGCTCCGATCGGTGCCGAGTCCTTCACGGAGGCCCTTCGCTACGGCGCAGAGGTCTACCACTCGCTCAAGTCCGTGCTCAAGGAGCGCGGCCTGAACACCGGTCTCGGCGACGAGGGCGGTTTCGCCCCGAACCTCGAGTCCAACGCTGCCGCCCTCGACCTCATCGTCGAGGCCATCGAGAAGGCCGGCCTCAAGCCCGGTGCCGACGTTGCGCTCGCGCTCGACGTGGCCTCCACCGAGTTCTTCTCCGACGGCAAGTACCAGTTCGAGGGCAAGGCCCGCGACACCGACTACATGGTCAACTACTACAAGGAACTCGTCGAGAAGTACCCGATCGTCTCCATCGAAGATCCGCTCTCCGAGGACGAATGGGACGACTGGAAGGCCCTCACCGACGAGATTGGCGACAAGGTCCAGCTCGTTGGCGACGACCTCTTCGTCACCAACCCCGAGCGCCTTGCCAAGGGCATCGAGATGGGTGCCGCCAACGCCCTTCTCGTGAAGGTGAACCAGATCGGCTCCCTCACCGAGACGCTCGACGCCGTGGAGGCCGCCCACCGCGCCGGCTTCAAGTCGATGACCTCGCACCGCTCCGGCGAGACCGAGGACACCACCATCGCCCACATCGCGGTGGCCACCAACTCCGGCCAGATCAAGACGG
>CACYEE010000129.1 GCA_902773415.1 uncultured Actinomyces sp. | reverse complement strand
GGCGAGCATCTGGCGTACCATCCTGGCTAACGGACGGGGGGGGGATAGTCCCCCTTGCGATACCTGCCTTGGCGAATTGGGGGCCGTGTTCGCTCGTTGTGCTTCCTCTCGCAGCGACGCAGGCCGAAGGCGTGAATGCCCGCATTCATGCCCGAGGCCAAGGAAGCTGCCGCAGGCAGAGGCAGTCTGCCGACCACGGCGTCCTTGCTTCGCTCTCGTGGCCAGCAAACCTGCAAGGACCTTCCGCTCGTCGCGATACCCGGCTCTCGCCAATTGATTGCCGGGAAAGCGTCATGTCGTGTTTCCCGGAAGGATGTCATGGAGGCCGACGGCATTTTCCGCCTCCCGCTGTTCATGGCCATGTTCCTCTGGCTGGAACCGGGCATTGCCGGGAGATGCGAAAGGCCCGGATATCGGTGCGGGCGCAAGACCGGCACCGAAAACCGGGCCTTTCGTCGCCGAAAAAGAAAGGCTTAGGCGAGGCCGAGAAGCTCTTTCTCCTCCCCGATCGTCTTGGCCAAGCGGCGCACGCCCTCCTTGATGTCCTCGGGCGTCGGATAGCAGAAGGAGAGGCGCACGTGGTCCGCGCCCGTCTTCCCGTCGGCATAGAACGCCGTGCCGGAAACATAGGCGACGCCGTTCGCGACGGCGCGTTCGAGCATGTCCTTCGCGTTGATGCCTTCGGGCAGCTTGACCCACGTATAGAAGCCGCCCGTCGGTTTTGTCCATTCGAGTTCGGGCAGGTATTCCTCGAGCGCTTCTTGGATGGCCTGGCCCCGCGCATGGTACACCTCACGGTACTCCTTGACCTGCTGGTACCAGTCGTATTCCTGTAGGTAGGAGGCAACGGCGAACTGGCCGAAAGTCGTCGGGCACAAGGTCGCCGATTCGTTGGCGAGAACAAGCCTCCGGGTGAACTCGGTGGGGCACAGCGCCCAGCCGATACGGTAGCCGGGCGCGAAGGTCTTGGAGAACGACCCGAGATAGACCACGCCCTCCGGGTTGAGCGTGCGCATCGCCGTGGCCGGGTCGCCGTCGAAGCCGAGCAGGCCATAGGGATTGTCCTCGACGATGAGAACATGCTCGCGCCTACAGATTTCCACGATCTGCGGGCGGCGCTCCTCCGACAGGCACATGCCGCCGGGATTGTGGAAGTTCGGAATCGTGTACAGGAACTTGATCGGCTTGCCCTCGGCGCGAACCGTCGCAATCATTTCTTCAAGTTTCTCGGGAACGAGGCCGTCGCGATCCATCTCGACGTGGCGCACATCGGCCTCGTAAGCCCGGAAAGTTCCCAGCGCCCCCACATACGACGGCGCTTCGGCGAGAATCACGTCGCCCGGATTCACAAGAATCTGCGAAATAAGGTCGAGAGCCTGCTGGGAGCCCGTCGTTACCACGATATTCTCGGGGTCGGCCTCGATCCCGTCGGGGCGCATCACGTCGCAAATCATCTCCCGCATCGGGAGCTCGCCCTGGCCGCTTCCGTACTGGAGCACTTTCGCGCCACGGTCGCGCACCATCCGCGCATGCAGTTCGGCAAGGAAATCGAGAGGCAGGCCCGCGATATTCGGCATCCCGCCCGCAAGCGACACCACTTCGGGGCGATTGACCACCGAAAACAGCGATCGCACTTCGGACTGCTTCATTCCGAGCGTGCGGTCGGCGTACAGGGAGTACCACGGGTCCGCGGCGGCGCCGGCTGCCACACGTTCTTCCGTCGTGTTCAGGTGCGTCTGCTCGCTCATGAGTACTCCTTTCCTGCCTGCTTCAGGCTGATTCTTCGCCGATTTTCGGCGCGCATTCGCCGTTCGGATGCGCACTGTCAAGTCTGCCACCATACGCTGGCGCGCAAGGCGAACCGGGATGCGTCATTGCTTACTAAATCCCTTGCGAAAACGCGCACGTGGCCCGCTGGCGATTCGCGACGCCGCGCAGCGTATCAAAAGGGGTCTGACCCCTTTGATACGGCTATGGCCTGTCACGCAAGGCGAGCTTCGCGCCGTGAAGGAACTCGAGCATCGGAGCCTGCTCGGCGCCGCCGGCACCGAAATTCGCCTCGATGTGGTTCGTGAACGTGTCCTCGCGCGAATTCTCCTCGCGCGTGCCGTAATAGGCCTGCACCTCGCGGTCGTACGCGGCCAGACGCGCATGATAGTCCTGCGCCGGCCTGTACGTATCGACCGACACGAGCAGCTCCAGGGGAATCCGCGGTTTCTGCTCGGCCGGTACCTTCTCCGGGTGGCCGATGAGAAGGCCGAAAACGACGGCTGTGCGCTCTGGCAGGCCAAGAGCCTCGGCCACCTGTGGGCGCTGCCGGTTGATGGAGCCGAGATAGACCGTGCCCAGGCCCAGCGATTCGGCCGCAACCACCACGGACTGCGCCGCAAGGGCCGCGTCGAGCTGGGCAAGGTTGTACAGCGTCGCCCACTCCTCCGGTCCGGGTTCAAGGCCCGCCTCCTCGCGAATCTTCGCGTTGCGGTACACGTCGGCCACGAAAACGAGAAGCTCGCCCTTGCTGCCGCCCACGTACGGCTGGGTGGAGGCCTCGTGAAGCACCTCGCGAATCTTCGGATCCTTTACGCGGATGATGTGAAAGCCCTGATAGAATGCCGCGGTTGCGGTGCGGCGGGCCACCTCGAAGAGTGTCTGCATGACGTCCTCGGACACGGGTTTGCCGGTGAAGGAACGCACGGTGCGGTGCTCAAGAAGGGTTCTGACGGTGTCGTTCATGAAGGTCCTTTCAATGCTTGTGTGCCTATTGTAGGCATGCTTTGGCTTCAAAAGTCGCTGAGCCGTGGGGATTGTATACCCCAGGAGGCAACGGGGGTGGTCGGGTGCGGAGCGGCGCGGGGTTTCCGCCTCTCGGCTGGAGGGGCAGGGGCGACGGCGATGGGCGCGCGGCGAGCGTCAAGGTGCCCTGGCCGCGGCGGGACTGCCTCGGAAGGGGTGCCCACGCTGGCCGGGGCGGCAGTGTGTTGTTCCGATTCCCGCCCTGTCTGTTTGTGCAGGAAAGAGCGGCGGTTCGAGGTTTGGGGACTGTGCCTGGCCGCGTTGCTCCCTCTCGCAGCTTCCTCGCTCCAGTCTCGCGCGAGCAAGCCCGTGCGGACCTTCCGCTCGTCGCTGTCCCCCAATCCGGCACCGGCCTGTCCCCCTTTGCGACCCCGAAGGCAGGACAGGACGTCCCGCGTCGCAAAACGACGTGCGCGCAGACGAAAGGATACGCACGCAGCAACCGGGCCGGCTCGCAGCCGAGCAGCCATCCTCCGGCTACGATAGGGCCATGCCCGAAGCGCCCAGCACCTACCTGCCTCTCGCCAGCCGCAGCGAATTCCGCGAGTGGCTTGCCGCCAACCATGCACGCGAAAAGGAAATCTGGATCAGGGTCAAACGCGGCCGACCGCGCGACCCCGAAACGTTCTGGTACCTCGACGCCGTCGAGGAAGCCCTCTGCTTCGGATGGATCGATTCGACCTTCCGCACCTACGACACCGTCGGCGCCCTCCAGCGCTTCACCCCGCGAAAGCCCCGAAGCAACTGGACCGAACTCAACAAGGAGCGCGTGCGCCGCCTCGAACGCCTCGGCCTCATGACCGACGCGGGCCGGGCCGTCCTCCCCCCGCTTGGGCCGCGCAGCTTCGCCGTCGCCCCCGAAGTCGAAGCTGCGCTCAAGGCCGAGCGCCTGTGGAGCCGCTTCCGCTCCTTCCCGCCGCTCTACCAGCGAGTTCGCGCCTCCAACGTCGCCTTCTATCTCGGGCGCAACCCGGAGGCCTACGAGAAGGCGCTCGCGAACCTCGTCGAACGCACGCGGCGCGGCGAGCTATACGGCGAGTGGAACGATTACGGCCGGCTCGTCGAGGACTGACCGTGATTCGGAGCGACGGCGATGCCGCTGTCTGGAGTGGATCGTGTCTGGCCGGCGTTGTACGGTTGGTAGCGCGAAACGGAACGTTTTGGCTTGAAAAGTGTCTGTTTTGCGCTACCATGCGCGAAAGTGGGTGCGGGACTGGCGACGTGGGGGAACCCGCGTCGCCCCGAATCGTGGAAGGCTAAGGACACGACAGGCCGGCGCGCCCTTCTACTCGGGGTCGCGCACCGCAAGGCCCTGCAAGGCGAGATGCGCGAGCAGCGGCTCGCCCTGAAGTCCGCCGGTGAGGGCCATCTTCTTCTCGATCTGCGCGGTGAACTCGGGAACGGGGTGCTCGGGCGTGCGCGCGTCGTAGTATCCGTGCACCTCGGCGTCGTAATCGGCAAGAGCCTCATGGTAGTTCTCGACCTCGGGATAGGCATCCGTGCCGACGAGAACCTGGAGGGGAAGGCGCGGCTTGAGCATCGGCTCCTGCGCGGGATGGCCGACAAGCAGGCCGAGAATCGGGAAGGTGCGTTTCGGCAGCTTGAGCGCTTCGATCACCGACGGGCGGTTGCCGCCGATCGAGCCGAGATACACGGTGCCGAGGCCGAGGGATTCGGCGGCCACCACGAGATTCTGCATGGCAAGCAGGCAGTCGTAAAGGCCGTACCCGGCCAGCGTGGACCAGTCGAGGCAGTCGTTCGCAAGCCCGGCTTCCTCGCGGATACGACCGTTGCGGTGCAGGTCGACGAGGAATACGAGCAGCTCGCCCCTGGTGCCGCCCACGTATGGCTGTCCCGAAGCCTGATGGATGATTTCGCGGATTTCCGGGTTCTTGACGCGGATGATCGAGAACATCTGGAAGAACACCGTCGAGGCGGTGTGCCGGGCGACGTCGAAGAGCGTTTCCATGACTTCCTCGGAGACGGGTTCATCGGTGAAGGCCCGGACGGAACGGTGGTTGAGCTGGGTTTCGATGGTGGCGTTGGTGACGGTCATTGCGCTCCTTGGGGTCGGGTGGCTGCGTGGTTCAAGCCTAGCAAGCGGCCCGTGCCGTGTGTGACGCCCGCCGTATCAATGGTGTCTGACACCATTGATACGCCACGGAGGTCAGGAGGCGAGGTAGGCCTGGGCGTCGAGCGCGGCGCGGCAGCCGGCAGCGGCAGCGGTAATCGCCTGACGGTAGGTGCGGTCCACGACGTCGCCCGCCGCGAACACGCCGGGAATGCTCGTGCGGGTCGACGGCTCCTCGACCCGAATATGGCCGGCGTCGTCAAGCGCAACCTGCCCGCCGAGAACCGCCGTGCGCGGGTCGTGCCCGATTGCGACAAACAGGCCCGATACGGGAAGCTCGGCGCGCTCGCCCGTCGTCGTGTCCTCAAGAACCGCAGCCTCAAGAACATCGCCGCCCTTGAGCTCCACGACCTTGGAATTCCAGTGCATCTGCACCTTCTCCTCCGCCAGCAGACGCTCCGCCAGGACCTTCGAGGCGCGCAGCTCGTCGCGGCGATGAACCACATGCACGGCGGAACCGAAGCGCGCCAGGAACAGCGCCTCCGTCACCGCGCTGTCTCCGCCGCCGACAACCACGATCTCCTTGTCCTTGAAGAAGAAGCCGTCGCACGTGGCGCAATAGGACACGCCCTTGGCCGCAAACTCCTCCTCGCCAGGCACTCCCAGCCTGCGGTGTGCCGAACCGAGCGCAAGAATCACCGCGCGCGCCCGATACTCGCCATAGGCCGTGCGAATCGTCTTGACCTCGCCGGCAAGCTCAAGCTCCGTCGCGTCCTCATACTCGACACGCGCCCCGAACCGCTCCGCCTGCTCCTGCATCTTCGCCATGAGGTCGGGGCCCATAATGCCCTCGGGAAAGCCCGGGAAGTTTTCGACCTCCGTCGTGGTCATGAGCGCGCCGCCCGCTTCGAGCTCGCCGGCAAGCACCAGCGGCGCAAAGCCCGCACGGGCAGCATAGACGGCGGCAGTCCACCCGGCCGGGCCGGAACCGACAATGACGACGTTGTTGATTTCGCTCATGTGGCATCCTTCGCTCTCCTGCCCGTCTCTTGGCTGCGGGCCTGCTCCTTCACAAACGCTCTCGCGGCTCGATTATTCCATGAGGCAGGCGACGGGGCGTCACGACCGTGGACAGGACGGGGTGTTTCACGGGGCTGTCGCGCAAGGCTGCCTGCACCGAATCCCGCCCCAAGGCGCGTATCAATAGTGTCAGACACCTTCGATACGCCGACACCCACATCACCTCGCGGCGGCCCCCTGCGCCCCGGCAACCGCCGGAGCCGTACGAAGCGCCTCGGGAATCTGCTTGTTGAAATTGATTTCCGCAATCGTCAGCCGGTATTTGTCGACGTTATCCGTCGGAAGCTCCGGGAACCACAGAATCACCGTATCCGTCACCTGCGCAGACGGAGGCACAAGATACGTCGCCGTCGACATCGGAGACTCCCCCAGCACCTCGCCGCCAGCCGGATCCGCCTCGCTCGTCTCGCGCCACTGCACCATGCCGCCGTTGCCATTTACCTGCAAATGCACGTTCTCGATACTCACCGGCTCGGCCAGCTCGATCATCAGGCCCACGCCATCCTTGCCGGCCGTATAGGCCGGAGTCGGATACCACCACGAAGACCACACCGTCGACGTGTTGTCGTCGATCACATTCGCGACGGCATCAGGATTGTCCTGCGAAACGCCGTCCGAAGTCTGCACATTCCCGGCCTGCGGATCGAGAAGCGTCGCGCTTACGATATTCGGCGTCCCCGGCGCGGCCTCCGTCTCCGTCGCGGTCGGAAGATCGCCCGCGTCGCGGTTCATCGGCCCCGTCGGCCCCGGATTCGCCACGTCCACGTCAGGCAAGGAGAAAAACAACGTGATGGCCCACATGCCCGCGGCACCCACAAGCACAAGAGTAATCGCCAAAAAAAGCCAAGCCGTATTGAAACGACGGGGAGAGCCGTCATCAGGAAGAAAAGACACCTTGTCCACCTGCCGTTCGAGAGAATTCCGTGCCGCCTGCGCCGTCTTCGACGAGGCCTCTTTCGCTCCCCCGGCGTCGCTCGTCGAGGAATCCGAACCTGAGCGGGCCTTGCCCGCCGAATCCACGCCGGCCTTCGGGCCATGCGAAGCATCCGCTTTCGCAGCCCCCGCCTTGCCATCCCCGCCGTACGCCGCGCCGACGGCGAAACCCGAAGCGGAATACCCCGTAGGCCTTGCGGCCCTTGCGTCGCCCCTCATGCCCCGGCCCGACGCGGACCCGCGCTGCATCGTCGCGCTCGCCGCAGACGGCCACTCCGGCCTCGTCTCCATCGGAGGCGGTGGAACGATCCCAAGCTCCGGATCGTAATCCTCCGGAGAATGCTCGACAGGCTCCTGGCCCGGAAGATACGGAAGCCTGTCCACATCGACCCGTGGCCACGGCGCAAAAGCCCGAATCGCATCGGAAGGCGAAAGCAGGCCCTTGCCCAGCCTCTCCTTCTCGAAAAAATCGACAGTCCACGTGCTCGCGCCCGAATCAGGACCCATATCCTCATAGCAGTCCGGTGCCGGGCCAATCTCCGTCGTGCCCGACAACAGCGAACAATACAGCCGCGCAATGCCCTCGGCCTCGATCAGATCGACCTCGTTCGCAAGAAGATGGTCGGTCGCAATCCCCGCAAGCGCCTTCTTCGTGCCCAGCCCGTCCAGATACACTTCGCCGCCCGAATCGACACGGACATCCTCGGCCGAAAGCTGCAAATGGCGAATCCCGCGCGAACGGGCCGAGGCGAGAATCGTCGCCACCTCGCCCACAATCGCCTTCGCCTGCTCCTCGTCGAACCGGGACCCCTTCCCGTTCAGGCGATACGACACGGGAACGCCAAGCGGAATCTCCGTCACCACCCAGCCCAGCTCGTCATCCGAACCGACAGAAAGAATGCGGACAGCATGAGGATCGTCAAACAACGAACAGCGCCGGGCCGCGTCAAGAACCTCCGGAAAAGCCGTCGACTTCGGATCGAGAACAAGAATCCGGACAGCGCGCCGAAGCGTCGTATCCGTACCCCGCCACAGCGACGTACCCTCATAAGGAAGCTGATCGGCCTCCCTCTCAGCGAGGCGATAGCGAGAACCGACAAGCTGGTCGGCCACGACGAAACCACTCACGTGCTTCCTCCTCCCGGTTGATGCACTGCCTATCCTAGTGGCTCAGGCCGCTCCCGCTCTCAAGAGTTGAGTGAACTTTCGGATATGCGTTCCGGCTCTTGCGCCGGCGGGCATCGGCACGCCGCGCCGTCGAATACTCCGTCACCGTAATCGGCCGCGAACGAGGACCCTTCTTCCTGAACGAATTCCACGCGCCAAACACCAAAGCCAGAGCAGAAACAAGACCAAGAGCAAACGTCGCCCAATTCTCCCACTGGGCACGCACCCGAACGTCAATCGACGCATCGGCCCCAAAGCGCGCCCCGACAGGCGTCCGAAGCCGAATTCGCGCATCGACGTCGCCCGAACCGCGGGCAGTCACCGGAACCTTCACCGTCGTCGTCGAAGCCGGAGCAAGCTCCACGCTCACCGGAGCCCCCGCAGTCAGGCGGGCGCTCACCGAATCAAGCTCCACCTGCACGTTCACCGGAAACGGAAGCGCGTTCTGGACCCGCGCCGGAATCTCCGTCCGCTCCGCGATCACGTTGATCGTCGACGACGACACCGGATGCACCGCATCCGAAAGATCCGACAACGCGGCCTCGGTCTCCTTCGCATAGGACGCGCGGACCGAAGGATCCGAACGCCACGCAACAGACCACGCCCGCGAAACGGCCGCATCGACCGGCACCGAAAGCACATCGGGCGAAGCAAGAAGCGGCTCAAGCCGCTCCGCCTTCGCGCGGCCCTCTTCAAGCAGCCGCACCGTTCTCGCGGGAATCTCCCCCGCCGCAACCGCCACATCCGACACCGCGCGACGAGCCGACGAAACCTCCGTTCCAAGAAGCTCCGAAACCGAAGCCGGCCTCACCCACGGCGCCGCCATCAAAGCGTCGATCGTCGCATCCAGATTGCCCACGGCAAGCGGACTGTCGCTGGCCGCATCCCCCGGAACTCCCATCCCGTACTGGCGGACGTTTGCCCGGTCGACCGCAACAAGCTGAGGGCGAATCGTCGCCGGCTGCTCCAGATACGTCATCGCCGACAACGCGAGAACAAGCTGGCGGGAATCGAGCGCCGAAAGCCGCGTCTCATCCGCCCCCGCCGAATACCGGGCCGACGCCGACAACGAACCGGCCAAAGCCGACGACGAAGCCGCATCGACAACAAGCATGTCCAGTCCCTCGCCCGACAAGCGCGAATGGGTGCACGGCGTCGCATAATCCCCGCCCGACGTCGAAACATCATCCGAAGAGACGATCATCGCCTCCGCGCCCGCCTGCGCAAGCACCTCCGCAGTCTGCGAATCCACCCCCGGCGCGGCAAGCGAAACGACCGTGCCCGACTTCCTCAACAGTTCAAGCGCCGTATCCTTCGCGCCCGCATGGACAAGCGCCGCCACATCCGCATCGAAAGCCGGAGCAGCCAAAGTCTGCACCGCCCCCGACGCCTGCGCCGCCTCCGCGAAAGCCGGTTCGGCAACCAGCGTCACCCCCGGACCGCCAAGATCCGCCAGAGCCGAAACGCGGGCAGGAACCCCCGAGGTCTCCCCCGCCAGCAAGCCTTCAAGCCCCGGAAGCGCCCCCAGCTCCCCCGACGACGCCGTAAGCGGGACGACCACGCCCGTCGCCACCGGCTCCACATCCTCCGAAGGAGCCAGCACCGCAAGCGACCGGTCCGACACCCACGGAGAATCCGAACCGGCACCACCCGCACCGTCTCCAACCGCAACGCGAACCTCAAGGCCCCGCGGCCCCCAGTCCGACCTTTCTCGCGCCAAGGCCGACGCCGGAAGCGAAAACTCGTAGCGCTCGCTTGCCCCCGCAGCCAGACGCGACAGCTGAATCGTGGAGGACACCTCCCGCATCGGAGAATCCGCGCCCGCCAGGAAATCCAGAAGATGCGTACGGGTCGACGGAGCCGCAGACTGCACCATCAGCGACGCCCCCGACAGCACCACCTCGCCCGAACCCTCGTTCGTGACCGTCGCCGCAACCCTCAACGGCTCGAACTCCGACGCGACAGGCGAACCCACGTCGACAATCTCCACCCGAAGCGCGCCCTCCGCGGCCGCCGGGACCGCGCATGCAGGCACGCCGAACCCCGCAGCCAGCATGGCAGCCACGGCACAGGCGGACAGCACGCGCCTACCCATTCGGATACAGGACCCTTTTCGCCATCGTGGCGATACGGCGCTCGTTCGGATACGCGAGACGCGAACCCATGTCGTCGATATGAATCCACTCCACCTGCTCGGCCTCGTGATCCGGATCGTTCTCGACAGTCAGCTCCCCGCCCGTCGCCTCCAGAAGATAATGATGCACAACCTTGTGGACGCGCCGGTCCGTGCCGGTAAACCAGTAGTCGATCGTCGCCAGATGCTTGAGCACCCGGCCCTCGATGCCCGTCTCCTCGCTGATCTCGCGCCGCGCGGCCTGCTCCGCGGTCTCGTCGCCCTCAAGATGGCCCTTCGGAAGGCACCACTCCAGACGGCCGCCACGATTGCGCCGCGCAATCACCGCGATGAAAGGCTGGCCATCCTGAACGTCGACAATCACGCCGCCCGCGCTCGTCTCGTTGACGACAGGCAAGGCATTGCGCCGCGCCGCCGCCTGCCTTGCCCTCGCGCCGCGGCTCGCTGGCCTGCGCCTGCCCATATCCCTGGGCGTCGGCTTTTCGTTCGACATGACAACTGCTCTACGTGATATGCGCCGGCATGCGAGCCGCACGTGCCAAGCGCTGCGCCAACTCGTGTAGTGTGGCGACAGCGAAGCACGCAGGAAACTCGAACCGGACAGGGGTGGCAATGACCGAGACCGATCGCCGGACGCACATGCTCCTTGCGGGACACCGCACGCTCAGCTCACTTCCGTCGGCCATTGATGAACTAGCATCCATTTTCGCAGATGCCGGGCAGGAATTGGCGCTAGTTGGCGGTCCTGTTCGCGACGCCTTCCTCGGTCTGCCCATCCGCGATTTCGACCTCGCCACCTCCGCCCGACCCGAAGAAACCGCGCGCTTGCTGGGCAAATGGTCGAAAAACGTGTGGGATGTCGGCAAAGAATTCGGCACGATCGGAGCCGCCCGAGGCAGCCTTGTTGTGGAAGTGACCACATATCGGACGGACGAATATGAAATCGGTTCCCGCAAGCCGCTAGTCGAATATGGCGACACCCTCGAAGGAGACCTCACCCGGCGCGACTTCACCGTGAACGCGATGGCCGTGCGGCTGCCCGAGCGCGAGCTCGTGGACCCCTGCGGCGGGCTCGACGACCTTGCGGCCGGCGTGCTTCGGACGCCCGTCACCGCCGCCCAAAGTTTCGACGACGACCCGCTGCGCATCATGCGGGCCGCGCGCTTCGCCGCGCAGCTGAGCTTCGACGTGACGCCTGACGTGATGGCGGCGATGGAGGACATGGCTGGCCGGCTTGAGATTGTCTCGGCTGAACGGGTGTGGGCCGAACTTGCGCGGCTGCTGTGCTCCGGTGCCCCGCGCCGCGGCATCGAACTGCTTGCATATGCGGGCGTGGCGCGGATTGTGCTGCCTGAAGTTGCCGACCTCGTGGACGCCGCCGACGGCGAAGGCCGCCACAAGGACATTTACGGGCATTCCTTGCAGGTGCTCGACCAGGCGATTGCGCTTGAGAGCGGCGGCGCTTCTGGTGTGCCTGACGGGATGCTTGGCGGCGAACTGCCCGGCCCCGACCTCGTCTTGCGCATGGCCGCGCTCCTGCACGACATCGGTAAGCCCGCCACCCGCCGCTTCGAGCCCGACGGCACCGTGACCTTCCGCGGCCACGACATCGTCGGGGCGCGCATGGCGAAGAGACGCTTGAAGGCGCTGAAGGCCGACAGGCGGACGACGAAGGACGTGGCGCGGCTCGTCGAGCTTCATCTGCGTGCCTTCGGATTCGCCGAAGCCGGTTGGACGGACAGCGCGGTGCGGCGTTTCGTGCGCGACGCGGGCGAGCTGCTGCCCAGGCTCATGCGTCTGATTCGCGCCGACGTCACTTCGGGAAACCGGCGGAAGGTCGCCCGGCTCAACGCCGGCAACGACGAGCTGGCCCGGCGGATCGCGGAGCTGGCCGAACGGGAGGCGCTCGACGCGATACGCCCGGATCTTTCGGGCGACGACATCATGGAGATTCTCGGGCTTTCGCCGGGGCGCGTGGTGGGCGAGGCGCGGGCCTACATGCTGGAGCTGCGCCTTGAGGAGGGGCCGCTTTCGCGCGAGGAGGCGGTCGAGCGGCTGCTGGCCTGGTGGGACGGGCGTATCACTGGTGCCTGACACCAGTGATACGCCCGGAATGGCGGGCTAGTCCTGCGAGAGCAGCATCCGGTCGTTCGCGAGGCCCTCGCCGGCGGCCACCTTGAACTTCTCAAGCAGATCCTCGATGGTCAGCGCCTTCTTCTCCGCGCCCGCGACATCGTAGATGACCCGCCCGTCGTTCATCATGATGAGGCGGTTGCCGATTGCGATGGCGTCAGCCATGTTATGCGTAATCATGAGAGTGGTCAGGCCGTCGCGCTCCACGATTTCCTCCGTCATGTCCAGCACCTTCCGGGCCGTCTTCGGATCGAGCGCCGCCGTATGCTCGTCAAGCAGCAGAACCTTCGGCTTCTTGAACGTCGCCATGAGAAGCGTCAGCGCCTGGCGCTGGCCACCCGAGAGCAAGCCCACCTTCGACGTCAGGCGCTTTTCCAGCCCCAGCCCGAGCGGTTCCAGAAGTTCCCGATACTGCTCGTGCTCCGACTTCGTGATGCCCAGCCGCAGCGTGCGGGCCTGCCCGCGGCGCGCCGCAATCGCAAGATTCTCCTGAATCTCCATGTTCGCCGCCGTGCCCGTCATCGGATCTTGGAACACACGGCCCAAATACTTCGCCCGTTTATGCTCCGGCAGGCGCGTCACATCCTTGCCGTCGATCGCAATCGAACCGGCATCGACCGGATACACGCCCGCAATCATGTTCAGCATCGTCGACTTGCCGGCACCGTTCGAGCCGATGACCGTCACGAAATCGCCGTCGTTCAACGTCAGGTTGATACCGTTCAGAGCCTTCTTTTCGTTGATCGTGCCCGGATTGAACGTCTTGTGAACATTTGTGAGCTCCAGCATCAGCGCCCGCCTCCTTCCGTTCCCGACGCCGAGGCAACCGGGACGGCCGCCTCCCGCGTCGCCCTCGAATCCTCGCGCGCCTCCGCGGCAAGAACCTGCGTGACGGTCGCGTTCGCGCGCGCCTGCCGGTTCTGCGCCATGATCGACTGCCAGTAGGGCGCGCCGAGGAACACCGCGACAACCAGCGCCGTGAGCAGCTTCAGGTCGTTCGCGTTCAGGCCTAGCCGCAGCACCAGCGTGATGACCGCGTAATACAGCACGCTGCCGAGCACCGCCGCAAGGAGCTTGAGCGCGAAGTTCTTGAACACCTTGCCGAAAATCACCTCGCCGATGATTACCGCAGCCAGGCCGATGACAATCGCGCCGCGGCCCATGTTCACGTCCGCGAAGCCCTGGAATTGCGCAATGAGCGCGCCCGACAGGGCTACCAGGCCATTGGAGAGCACGAGGCCGATGATCTTGTTGCGGTCCGTGTTGATGCCGTTGGCGCGCGCCATCGCCTGGTTGGTGCCGGTGGCGCGGATGCCCGAGCCGAGTTCCGTGCCGAAGAACCAGTAGAGCGCCGCAATCACTGCGAGGGCGAACAGGCCCGAGACGGTGATTGCGCGAACCGGTTCGCCAAGGGTCACGATGAGGTCGTAGTTGCGGGCCGAAATCGGCTGGTTCGCCTTGTTTCCGAGGATCCGCAGGTTGATCGAGTACAGTGCGAGCTGCGAAAGGATGCCTGCGAGAATCGCGGGGATGCCGAACTTCGTGTGGAAGATGCCTGTGACCCAGCCTGCGAGGCATCCTGCGAGGAAGGCCAGGGCGAGGGCGGCCCATAGGTTTGTGCCTGCCGCTGCGGCAACGACGAGTACCGCGCCGCCGGTGGCGAAGGAGCCGTCGACGGTGAGGTCGGGAATGTCGAGCAGGCGGAAGGTCAGGTAGACGCCGATGGCCATGATGCCCCAGATGATTCCCTGGCCGGCCGCGCCCGGCAGTGCGTTCAGGAAGGCGATAAGCATGGTTTTTCCTTGGTCTTGCGGATACGTCGCAGTTTGCAAGTCTAATGCAAGCCTGAGGGGGCGGGCTGGCGGGGGCGTATCTCGGCAAATGAGATGTGTCGCATGGGTTTTTGGACAGGGGCGACGCAGGGGCGACGCAGGGGTCGGGCTGGCGCGAATTGGGGACAGTTCCCTTTTCGGTGTTTTGGCCTTTTGACCTGCGCAAACGGTTGGGGTGTC
>CACYEE010000128.1 GCA_902773415.1 uncultured Actinomyces sp. | reverse complement strand
GCCCCATGATTTCCCGCTCTCCCAGGACCATCGAATCGAGGCCGGAGGCGACGGCGAAAAGGTGGCGGAGGGCTTCGTCGCCTTCGGCGTGGGCCCACGAGGCGAGCTCGGGGGCGACGGGTTCGGGCAAATCGTCCGACGCATCGAGATAGATTTCGACGCGGTTGCATGTGGAGAGCATGACGAGGCCGGCGACGGCGGGCTGCCCGGCAAGACGGGGTTCGAGACAGCGCGCCGAGTTCGCCGCGGCCGCGACTTCGGCCAGGGGGCGTTCGCGATGCGACACCGAATACAGATGGAGGGGCATGTGGCTTTTCTAGCACAGGTCAAGTCTCGTGCGCGAGGCGTTTCGGTTAGCGACATCTCGAAGAACCTGGCTGGTTCTTCGTGTCGCCGGCCCACGATTTTCGCACCGCCTTTTCGCGACACCTGTCCGGTTGCGGAGACGAACGCGGACACGTCAAGCTGCCGGCGTATCAATGGGGTCAGACCCCTTTGATACGGCAACGAACGAACAGACACGCCCTTTCACGGCGCCCCGTGGCCGCCCACCGCCACGCAACGCCCCGCCGCAAAAACGGACAGGGCCGGAGGGCGGACGCCAGGCGGCTATCATGTGGCACGTGGCAGATACGACAAAACCCATTCTCGAGGCGCTGGCGGGCCGACGCCCGGAGCGCACCCCCGTCTGGTTCATGCGACAGGCCGGCCGCTCCCTTCCCGAATACCGCGAAGCGCGCGGCGACACCGCAATGCTCGAAGCCTGCCTGACCCCCGAGCTTGCTGCCGAGCTGACGCTGCAACCCGTGCGCCGCTACGGCGTCGACGCGGCCATCTTCTACTCGGACATCATGACGCCGCTCAAGCTGGCCGGCGTCGGCGTCGAGATCGCGCGCGGGCGCGGCCCCGTCTTCGACTCCCCTGTCCGCACCGCCTCCGACGTGCGCGACCTCCTCGCCCACAAGGTCGAGGACTGGAGCCTCATCGAGCAGGCCGCCTCCATCGTTGCGCGCGAACTCGAAGGAAGCTCCACGACGCTGCTCGGCTTTGCCGGAGCTCCCTTCACCCTCGCCTCCTACATCATCCAGGGCGGCCCGTCCAAGGACCACCTGGCCGCCCGAAGTTTCATGCGAGCCGAACCCGAAGCCTGGGCCGAACTCGCCTCCTGGTGCGCCGACATTTCCGCCGGATTCCTTGCCGCGCAGGTCCGCGGCGGCGCCCAAGGCGTCCAGCTCTTCGACTCGTGGGCCGGTTCGCTCGCCCCCGCCGTCTACGAGGACCACGCCCTGCCCTATTCGGCCCGTGCCCTCCAGGCCCTCGCAGGAACCCCGCGCATCCACTTCGCCGTCGGAGCCGCCCACCTCCTCGAACTCATGGCAAGGCCCGCCGACGCGCTCGGCATCGACTGGCGCATAGGCCTGTCCGAAGCCGCCGCTCGCGTACCCGGCAAGCCGCTGCAAGGCAACCTCGACCCCGCCGTCCTCTTCCTTGAGGACGACGCCGTTGCCGCGGAGGTCCGGGCCGTTCTCGACGCCGGAGCCGCCGCCCCGGCCCACATCTTCAACCTTGGCCACGGCGTTCCCCCGAACGCCGACCCCGCCAAGCTCCAGCATGTCGTCGATCTCGTCCACGAAGGAAAGGCAGAATAATGGGCACCCGAACCGCAGACATCGTCATCATCGGCGGAGGCCTCGCAGGCCTCGCCGCCGCCTACGCCGCCACGAAGAAAGGCCTCGCGCCCCTCCTGCTCGAAGAGCGCGGACGGCCCGGAGGCCTCGTCTGCTCGGGCAAGATCGGCCCTGCCACCGTCGATATCGGCGCCGAATCCTTCGCCCTGCGCGCCCCCGAAGTGCGCGAGCTCGCCCAGGAGCTCGGCATCGAAACCGTGCTCCCCCAAGGCTCCTCGTGGATCTGGACCCACAAGGACGGCGGGCGCGCCGTGCCGATTCCGCACGGCGTCTTCGGCATCCCCGCCTCCCTCGACGACCCGGCCTTCGCCTCGGCCCTCGTCGAGATCGCCGGCGAAGAAGCTCTCGAACGGGCCCGCCAGGACCTCGAGCTGGGCCCCGAGGCCGGCGCGGACTGCGAAGACCTCGCCTCCTTCGTCCGGGCCCGCATGGGCCAGGCCGTGCTCGACACCTTCGTCACTCCCTTCGCCGGAGGCATCCACGCCGCCGACCCGAAGGACCTCGCAGCGGACTCCGTCGCCCCCGGCCTGCGCCGGAAGACCCGCGAAACCGGCTCGCTCGTCGGCGCAGTCAAGGCGATCCGGCCCAGGCCCGTGCCCGTCGTCGGCCAGACCAAGGGCGGCATGTTCCGTCTCGTCCACGCCCTGCGCGACGCCGTCCTCGCAGCAGGCGGCACCATCGAATCGCGCAAGCGCGCCACGAGTCTCGCGCCGGCAGACGTCCACGCCTGGAACGTGCGGTGCGAGCCGACAAAATCCAACCCCGACCCGCACCTGCCGCCGCTGACCGCCGGCGAATCCGAACTCGTCGAAACCGACCGCGTTGTCGTCGCCACGCCCGCGCCCGTTGCGCTGAAGCTGCTCGGCTCGGCCTGCGAGGCCTCCCTCCCCTCCGGTTCGCGCGCCATGAGCGCGAGCCTTGCCGCCGACATCGCCTCGCTCATCGACGGCTTCCGCCTGCCCGCAGGCGCGCCGATCGCCCACGTCACGCTCGCCGTCCGCTCGGCCGCCCTCGACGCCGCCCCGCGCGGCTCCGGCATGCTCGTCTCCCCGCCCGGCCCCGGCGACACGCCGCGCCTTCGCGCCAAGGCCATCACGCACTACTCGGCCAAGTGGCCCGACACGGTGTCCGGCACGCCCGACCATACTCACGTGCTGCGCGTATCCTACGGACGCCCCGGCGAAAACCTCGACGACCTGTACGGGGACTTCGCCGTCGATACCGCGCTCGCGGACGCCACGACGATGCTCGGCGTAGAGCTCGGCCGCGACCGCCTGCTTGATTCGCGCGTCATCCACTGGGACGGCTCGCTCGTACCGCAAACGCCCGAGGCACGGGCGACGGTGGCCGGCCTGACGGCGCTGGCGGGCAAGACCGACGGGCTGGTTCTCGCCGGCGCATGGGTGGCAGGTTCCGGGCTCGCCGCCGTCATCCCCCACGGCCTGAAAGCGGTTCGCGAGTGAAGGCGCCCATCGGCACGCCGCAGCGTCCCGCCGTCATCGGCACGCGCGCCTCCGCCCTCGCCACGACGCAGACGGGCCTCGTCGCCCGGGCCCTCAAGGAAGCCGGACTCGCCGTCGCCATCGCGCATGTGACGACCGAGGGCGACACGAATCGCGCCTCCCTCGCCTCTCTCGGAGGCACCGGCGTTTTTGCCGCGCGCCTGCGCCAGGCGGTGCTTGAGGGCGACTGCGACATCGCCGTCCATTCGGCGAAGGACCTGCCCGCCGCCGACGCGCCCGGGCTCGCCGTGGCCGCCTATCCCCCGCGCGAAAACACCGCCGACGTGCTCGTGGCCGCCGACGGAATGCGCCTGGCGGACCTGCCTGCCGGCGCCCGCATCGGCACCGGCTCCCCGCGCCGGGCCGCCCAGCTGCTTGCCGCGCGCCCGGACCTGGAGGTGGCCGACATTCGCGGCAACGTGCCGACGCGCATCGGGCGCGTGCGGGACCTGGCCCGGGCAGGCGGGGCCTCGGCAGGAGGACATCGAGGCCCGGCAGGTGCGCTGTCCGGCGACGCGGCGTGCGGCGCGTCCGGCAGCATCGGCGCGGTACGCGTCGCGACGGCCCGCGTCGGCTCGGCCTCGGAACCGGCATCCGACCGCACGACGCACGTCGCCTCGCACGGCATCGAGACGGCCGGCGTCGCAAAAACCCCCGTCGCACCCGCACCCGCACGTTCCAATCCTCCCGGAAGCCCTCCAATGGACGGGCCGGGAGATCTCGACGGCGTCGTCCTGGCATACGCAGGCCTTGCCCGCCTCGGCCTTCTCTCCTACGCCACCGATTCCCTCGACGGGATTCTCCTGCCCGCCGGAGCCCAAGGCGCCCTCGCCGTCGAAATGCGCGCCGAAGACCTCGTCCGAGGCGACCGCAAGCTCCTCGCCGACGCCGTCGCCTCGCTCGACCACCTGCCCACGCGCCTGGAGGTCGAAGCCGAACGGGCGCTGCTGCGCACCCTCGGAGCCGGATGCGCCGCTCCGCTGGCAGTGGCCGCACGATACGTCGCGCCCGCCGGAAGCGGGGGAGCCCGGCTCGAGATGACGGCCCGCGTCGTTTCTCACGACGGACGCAACGTGTGCGAACGCAAGGCCTCCGTTAGCATTGGGAACGACGTCGCCGCCGCACGCGCGCTCGGCGAAACGCTCGCCCGCGACATGCTCGCATCCGGCGCGGCCGACGTCGCAGACCTGCACGCCGCACGGAGTCCCGGCGGCGCGAAACACGAACTGTGGGGAGAATAAGATGCCTCAAGGATCCGGACAGAAACCGCTCGACGGAGTGCGCGTGTTCCTCTCGCGCGAAGCAGACTCGCACATGTCGCGCGTTCTCACGCTCGCCGGCGCGACCGTGGCCGCCGCGCCGCTGTGCCTCTACACTCCCCGCGAATACGACGCGCTTGCGACGCAGATGGAACGCCTCGCCGCCGGCGAATACGCCTGGATGTGCCTGTCCTCGCCACGCACGCTCGCCATGATCGACGCAGCGGGCTTCGACACCGCCGCCATCCTCGCCTCCGCCGTCCGGAACGGGACGCAGATCGCCGTTGTCGGCCCGACAACCGCCGTCTCCGTCTTCGACCGGGGCCAGCGCGCCGACCTCACGGCCGGCGACCCGCCGTCCTCCGCCGCGCTCGTGACCTCCTTCGCGAACTTCATCATGCTCGAAGACCGCCCGATTCTCATTCCGTGCGCCTCGATTGCGAAGGAAACGCTGCCGATCGGCCTGCGCGCCCTGGGCTGGGACGTGGAAGTGCTGCACGTGTACGACACCGAGACGGCCGAGCGTCTCCCCGAGGCAATGGCCGAAGGCCTTGGCGGCTATCTTGCGCGCGACGGCATGACGAACCTGTTCCTCGTGACCTCCGGTTCGGTGGCGCGTGCCGCGCACGCCCTTTTCGGGGAAGCCCGTCCGCCGGCCGTCGCGCTTGGCGAGCCGTCGGCTTCGATGCTCAAGCAGCTCGGCTGGCCGACGCTGGCGGTGTGTCCCTCGGCCAACATGCCCGACATCATCGACACTCTTGCGCGGGCCGCCTCCGATATCGAGGAAGGCCGCGCCTGAGGGTTTTCCGTTTCGCGCCAGACGTCTGCGCCGGCTTCGCCTCCGTTTTGGGGACGGGCCCCAAAACGGAGAATCCTCCAGAATGGGGCCCGTCCCCAAAACGGAGGCACCCGCCGCCGAAACGCCGCAGGAAGGAACCGACATGGCAGACACCCCCACGCTTGACCCGATCCTTGCGCCCGTCGTGCGCCCGCGCCGCCTGCGCCGCACCCCGGCCCTGCGCGCTCTCGTGCGCGAAACCCGCTGGCAGCCCGAACAGCTCGTGCTGCCGGTCTTCGTGCGCGAAGGCATCGACGCGCCGATGGAGATCGCCTCCCTGCCCGGCCAGTTCCAGCACACCGTCGCTTCCCTCGTCGCCCTTGCGCGCGAAGCCGTGAAGCTCGGGGTTGGAGGCCTCATCGTTTTCGGGGTGCCGGACGAAGCGAACAAGGACGAGACGGGCTCGAACGCCTGGAGCGAGAACTGCATTGCGAACGTTGCGCTGCGGGCCCTTCGCGAAGCCGTGGGCGACGACATCGTGCTCATGGCCGACACCTGCCTCGACGAATTCACGACGCACGGGCATTGCGGTCCGCTCGACGCCTCGGGCGACGTAGACAACGACGCCGCGGTCGCCGCCTACGTGAAGGTCGCCGTGTCCCAGGCCCGCGCCGGCGCGCACGTCATCGCCCCCTCGGGCATGATGGACGGCCAGGTGGCGGCCCTGCGTGCCGGACTCGACGCGGCCGGATTCGCCGACATGCCGATTCTCGCCTACGCCGCCAAGTTCGCCTCCGCCTTCTACGGTCCCTTCCGCGACGCCGTCGGATGCGAGCTCGCCGGAGACCGCAAGGCCTATCAGGAGGACCCGGCCAATGCCCGCGAAGCCCTGCGCGAAGCGGAGCTCGACCTGGCCGAAGGCGCCGACATGGTGATGGTCAAGCCAGGTTCTTCGTATCTGGACGTGCTGGCCTCCGTGGCCGAGATGTCGCCCGTGCCGGTAGCCGTCTATCAGGTATCGGGCGAATACGCGATGGCTGCCGCTGCCGCCGAACGCGGCTGGATCGATCTCGATCGCATCGTCGACGAGCAGCTCCTGTCCTTCGTGCGCGCCGGCGCCGACTTCGTGCTCACCTACTGGGCGATGGACGCCGCCCGCTGGCGCCGCAACGCCTGACATGCCGCAAAGGAGACAGTGTCCAGTCGCGTCGCTCCCTCCCGCAGCGACGCCGGCCTCGGGCATGAATGCGAGCGTTCGCGGCCGAGACCAGGGAAGCTGCCGCATCGGAGGAAGCCTGCCGACCACGGCTTCCTCGCTCCGGTCTCGCACGAGCAAGCCCGCGCAAACCTTCCGATTGCCGGAAAGGGGACTGCCCCAATGCGACGCCGGCACGCCGGTTCTTCGCGTCGCGACAGCACGCGCGGCTAGACTGGCTCGCAGAACGCAGGCCGGCCCCAGCCACGGCGGGCCGGCCCCGTCGAAAGGAACCGCAATGACAACGAACGCACACCTTTTCGCCCAGGCGCAGGCCCTCATCCCCGGCGGCGTCGATTCGCCGGTGCGCGCCTTCGGCTCGGTGGGCGGCACTCCCGCCTTCATCGAACGGGGCGTTGGCCCGTGGATTTTCGACGCCGAAGGCACGCGACGCGCCGACCTGGTATGCTCCTGGGGTCCGCTCCTGCTCGGCCACGCCGAGCCGCGTGTCCTCGCAGCCGTGACCGAAGCCGCCGCCCGGGGCCTGTCCTTCGGCGCGCCGACCGCCACCGAAACGCGCCTTGCCGAAGAGGTGCGCCGCCGCGTGCCCGCCGCCGAGAAGATCCGTTTCGTCTCTACCGGCACCGAGGCGACGATGACCGCGATTCGCCTCGCGCGCGGAGCCACCGGGCGTTCGCTGCTCGTCAAGTTCGCCGGCTGCTACCACGGCCACTCCGACGGCCTGCTGGCCGAGGCCGGCTCCGGTGTCGCGACGGGAGGCCTGCCCGCCTCGGCCGGCGTGCCCGAAGAGATTTCCGGGCAGACGATCGTCTTGCCGTTCAACGACACGGCGGCGCTGGAGGAGTGCTTCGCCGAGCGCGGCGAGCAGATCGCCGCCGTCATCGTCGAAGGCGCGGCGGCGAACATGGGCGTCGTTCCGCCCGTTCCCGGCTATTGCGCGGCGATGCGCGCCCTGTGCGACAAGCACGGCGCGCTCATGATCATGGACGAAGTGCTCACCGGCTTCCGCGTGTCGCCGTCGGGATGGTGGGGCTTGCATACGCGGCTCGCGCCGGTGGACGGCGTGGCGTTCGAGGGCGCGCCCGGCCTTCCCGAGGTCGAGGAATACGTGCCCGATCTGTTCTGTTTCGGCAAGGTCATCGGCGGCGGAATGCCGTTGGCTGGCCTCGGCGGGCGCGCCGGGATCATGGACTTGCTCGCTCCGCTCGGGCCCGTGTATCAGGCGGGCACGCTTTCGGGCAACCCGCTTTCGACCGCGGCAGGCCTTGCGACGCTGCGCGGGGCCGACGCTGCCTCCTACGAGCGCGTGGCGCGCGTGGCCGGCGAGATTTCGGGGGCTTTCGAGGCGGAGTTCGCCCGCGTTGGACTGCCCGTGCAGGTTCAGCGCGCCGGCTCGCTTTTTTCCTTCTTCTTCTCCGGGAGCCCCGTGCGCACCTACGCCGAGGCGAAGGCCTGCGAGACCTTCCGCTACGAGCCGTTCTTCTGGGCGCTTTTCGACGCCGGCGCGTATCCGCCGCCTTCGGTGTTTGAGGCGTGGTTCGTTTCGGCCGCGCACGACGCCGAAGCCGTGGGCCGCGTGCTCGACGCGGTTCCGGCTGCCGTGCGCGCAGCGGCCGAGGCCAAGGCTTAGGCCTACGTACGTATCGGAGGTGTCAGACCCCATTGATACGCCCACCGCCGTCGCCCCACACCACCCGGGGTACGTATCACAGGTGTCTGACACCTTTGATACGCTTGGTTCATGCGCCTTCACGTCCTCTACGCCGGCGGCACCATCGGAATGGCCGCCACCGCATCCGGCCTCGCCCCTGGGGCCGACCTGGAAGGATGGCTCTACCGCCTCCTCGAATCCACCGAACTCACGCCTTCCGACATCGAATTCTCCGAACTGCATCCCCTCATCGATTCCTCGAACGCGACGCCCGAAACCTGGCAGGCCATCATCGACGCGGTGCGCGCCGCCCGCGAGCATGCCGACGCCTTCGTCGTCCTGCACGGCACGGACACGATGAGCTACACGACCTCCGCAGCCAGCTTCGCCCTGACCGGCTTCGGAAAGCCCACGGTCTTCACCGGCGCGCAATACCCGCTCGGCACCATCGAATCGGATGCGGTGACGAACATGCTCGGCGCGCTGAACGCGGCGCTCTCCTTGGCGCGCCGCGGCTCGGATGGCGTCTACCTGTTCTTCGGCCAGCACCTGTTCGCCGGAAACCGCGTCAAGAAGGCAAGCTCGTGGTCCTTCGAAGGCTTCTCGGCCCCGTCCTCCGGCCCGGTGGCGCGCATTGGCGCACCCTGGCACTGGTATCCGCATTCGCACGACGGGACTGGCTGGGAGGCGCCGAAACCGTATCGCAGGCACGACGTCGTGGTTGCGCATCTCGTTCCCGGAATGACGGCCGCTCGGCTTTCGGCCCTTCTCGCTCCCCTGCCGGAAGCGCTGCTGCTGCGAACCTACGGCTCGGGGAACGTGCCTTCGGGAGAACCCGGCTTCGTGCGTGCCATCGAGGAGGCCGTGGCACGCGGCTGCGCGGTGGTGGTCACGAGCCAATGCGAGCAGGCGAAGGTGCTGCTCGGCCACTACGAGACCGGCGCGGCGATCGCGGCGGCCGGAGCGCTCGACGCGGTGGACATGACCGTCGAGGCCGCTTATGCGAAAACCGTGTTCCTGCTCTCGCAAGGCCTCGACGCCGAGGGGCTGCGCCGGTGGATGAGCGTGCCGATCGCGGGCGAGCTCACCGCGGCCTGACAGGCCGACGCGGGCCTTGCCGTCGCGATGGG
>CACYEE010000127.1 GCA_902773415.1 uncultured Actinomyces sp. | reverse complement strand
TCGTCGCCCTCGACCCCGCCACCGGAGCGATCCTCGCCCAAGTCTCCACCCCCAGCTTCGACGCGAACCTTCTCGCGCAAGCCGACGCCAACGCAGCGAAAGAAGCATGGGCGAAACTCCAGGACGATCCCGGCAAACCCCTCGTCGACCGCGCCATTGCAGGCGACCAGTACGCTCCCGGTTCCGTGTTCAAACTCGTCACCGCCGCCGCCATGCTCGAAGCCAACGAAGAACTCACCGCCGACACGGTAGTCGACGCCCCCACCACCTGGCAGCCGCCCGATACCGACCGGCCCATCCAGAACTATGGCGGTGCCGTGTGCGGCGACGGCTCCGGCAAAGCCACCTTGCGCACCACCTTCATCGAATCGTGCAACACGTCCTTCGCGATCGCCGTTCAGAGCCTCGGCAAAAACCCCGTCGAATCCGGCCAGATTCTCGCCGAACAAGCAAAAAAATTCGGTTTCGGCACCAGCTTCGAGACGCCCCTGAACGTGACCGCCTCCCGCTTCCCCGCACCCGAATCCGCGGCCGCGCTCGCAATGGATTCCATCGGCCAGAACGACGTCATGGCAACCCCCATGCAGATGGCGATGGTCGCGGCCGCAGTGGCCAACAAGGGCGAACTCATGGAACCCTACCTCGTGTCGAAGACCTACACTGCGGACCTGGAACTTCTGCGCACCACCAGCGCGCGTTCCTTCGGTGCCGCCATGAGCGAACGGACCGCGGCGATCATCGCGGAGATGATGGTCGAAGATGTCCGTTCGGGAACCGGCAAAGCCGCCGCCATCGCCGGCATCGACGTCGCAGGCAAGACCGGCACCGCGGAAATCGGCGAAGGCCAGGCGCCCCATGCATGGTTCGTGGCCTACGCTCCCGCCGACAACCCCACGATTGCGCTTGCCGTCGTCGTCGAAAACTCGGGCAACGCGGGAATGGAAGGCACCGGCGGCACCGTCGCCGCGCCCATTGCGCAGAAAATCATCCAGGCACGCCTCGCATCTGCGGCACAATAGGCTTAGGAAACGAAGGAGAGAAGGAACATGGCAGATTTTCCCCATGTGCTCGGCGGACGCTACGAAGTCGGCGACCTCATCGGGCGAGGCGGAATGGCGGAAGTGCGCCTTGGCTACGACACGCGCCTTTCGCGGCAAGTCGCCATCAAGGTGCTCCGCGCCGACCTCGCGCGCGACCCCATGTTCCTGGCCCGATTCCGGCGCGAAGCGCAAAGCGCTGCGGCACTGAACCATCCTTCGATCGTCTCGGTGTACGACACCGGCGAGGAACAGGTTCCCGTCGATGGCGGCAAAGACCTGTCCCTGCCCTACATCGTCATGGAGTACGTCAAGGGCCGCACCGTCGCGTCCCTTCTTGCCGACGGAGACCCCGTGCCGATTTCCGAAGCCGTCCAGATTGCCGCGGGCGTTCTCTCCGCCCTCGAATACTCCCATCAGGAAGGCATCATCCACCGCGACATCAAGCCCGGAAACATCATGCTCACCGTCGAGGGCAAGGTGAAGGTGATGGATTTCGGCATCGCGCGCGCAATCGCCGACTCCGCCGCCACCATGACCCAGACGAATTCGGTTGTCGGGACCGCCCAGTACCTCTCCCCCGAGCAGGCTCGCGGCGAGGTGGTCGATGCGCGAAGCGACCTCTACTCCGCCGGCTGCCTCCTCTACGAGCTTTTGACCGGCAAGCCGCCGTTCACCGGGGATTCCGCCGTGGCCGTCGCCTACCAGCATGTTTCGGAGACGCCGACCCCGGCTTCGGCGGTGGCCCCCGACATTCCCGATTCCATCGACCGTGTTGTCATGAAGGCCCTCGCCAAGCGCCGCGAGGACCGCTACCAGTCCGCTGCCGAGTTCCGCGCCGACCTCATGCGGGCCGCGCGCGGCGAAGGGGTGACGGCACCGTCTGCCGCTTCGTGGGCGACACAGGTGGTCACGCCCCGCATCCCGCCGTCGCCTGCCCCGCAGAACGTGGCCGAGACTACCGTGCAGAACGCCCAGACGGACTACCCGACCGGCACGCAGGCCAAGGCGTACCAGACGGGCACGCAGGCGTCGGCGTATCCGACCGGCACGCAGGCCGAGGCGTACCAGACGGGTTACGTGACCGGGGTTCAGGCGGCGATTGCCGAGGAGAAGTCGCGCAAGCGCAAGAACGGCATCATTGCGGCCCTCGCCATCGCTCTTCTTGCCGTGCTTGGCGGCGGCGCCTGGGCGATGACCCGCAGCGACGAGCCCGAGCCGGAGCCGACCGTGACGGAGACTGCCACGATCGTCAAGGTTCCGGACCTGTCGAACATGAACGAATCGCAGGTGCGTGCCGCCCTTGAGGCTGCCGGCCTCAAGTATCGTGCCGGAGATGCCCGTCCTTCCGATACCGTTTCCAAGGGCCTGTTCGTGGCCTCCGATCCCGAGCCGGACGAGTCGGTTGAGGTGGGCGAGACGGTAATCGTCCATTTCTCTTCCGGGAAGGCCGAAGTCCGCGTTCCCGATCTTTCGGGGCGCACCACCGAGGATGCCGCGCAGATTCTCGAGGCGGCCGGGCTTGCCTTGGGCGGCACGACGAGCGTTGACGACGCTTCCCAGAAGAAGGACCGGATCGTCTCGCAGGAGCCTGTGGCCGGCCAGAGCGTTGCTCCTGGCGCGAAGGTCAAGGTGAACGTGGCTTCCGGTTTCGCCGTGATGCCGAACGTTCTCGGCAAGAGCGTTGACGATGCGATTATCGAGCTCAATGCTGCCGGCGTGACCCGTGTTGTCGTGGGCAATCCCGAGGAGTCCTCGGAGTATCCCGAGGGGACGGTCGTCTACCAGTCCTCCGAGCCGAATACGCGCCTGGAGACCGAGGCGATTGTCCATATCGTGCCGGCCGCGGCCGCTGCGCCGACGCCCGAGCCGACGCCGACGCCCGAGCCGACGCAGGAGACCACCGAGGCGACGCCGACGCCCGAGCCTTCCGAGTCTGCTGCCAGCGAGACTCCGTCTCCCGCCCAGTGACCCCGTGCGGGGCGGGCCAGTTTCGTTCAACCCGCACAATCGGGGACGGGGCTATTTTGGCGCAAGGGGACAGGGCTATTTTGGCGCGATCGGAAAGCCCGCCCCGTTTCGTTCAGGAGCCGACGGTCGAATTCGTGTTCTCGAGATACTGGGAGACGATCGGGAACACGACTTCCATGAGGAAGAAGACGAGACAGGCAGCGAGCACGAGCATGAACAGCGCGCGGAGCCAGCCGGGGCCGGGAAGGTGACGGAAGAACCAGCCGTACATGGGTTTCCTTTCTGTGCGGCGCCTACTTGGCGTCGGCCATTTCCTGCGGGATGCCGTCGGCGCGGGCCACCCAATGGTCGAATTCGGCGTGGGTGATCATGCGTTCGATCTGGATGCCGATGTAGGGGTGGCAGGTGGTGATGGTGAGCAGGCGCCGGGTCGGTTCCTTGGAGGCTTCGGCATCGGAGGGTACGGGCCAGATGACTTCGCCCTGGGTGGGCTGCACGATGTAACGGTCGTAGATCTTGTAGACGAGGTAGGCTTCTTCGGTTTCGATGATGATGGCGTCGCCTGCGTTGAGGTTTTCGACGTAGTGCATCGGCGCTCCGTAGGTGTTGCGGTGGGCCGCAAGCGCGAAGTTGCCGATTTCTCCGGGGTAGGCGGTGTCCTTGTAGTGTCCGAAGTTGCCCTTGTCGAGCACGGCCTTTTCGTTCGCGCTCTGGGCGATCATGTATTCCCAGTCGGAACCGAAGGCGGGGATGTGGATGACGCCGAGGGGCGCGCCGACTTCCGTGATGTGGGGGAAGGCGGGCGGGTCGTCGGTGCGCGGGGCGCCGATCTGCTGCGGCGTTTCCTTCCATTCCTCGGTGGCGACGGTGACCGCGTCGGTCTGCTGCGTGTTTGCTTCCCAGCTTGTGAACCACAGCTGCCAGGCAATGTAGAGGCCGATAAGGACGCCCGCGGTGATGAACAGTTCGCCGACGATTCCGGTGATCTGCGCCCATAGCGGGATTTTCGGGGCGGTTTTGGGTTCGGCGGTGCGCACGCGCGGGTCGTCGAAGGGGACTGCGGTTGTCGCGATGTCGGTCTCTGCCATGTTTTCCTCCTGTCCTCAAGGGTACCGCGCCTGCGGGCGTTGCCGCGAGAGGGATTCGCCGTCCGCTTTCCGCGTGTGGGCAAAGGGGCTTGGCGACGTTGGGATTCCGGGTTTGGCGACGTGTGCGCGCCAGCCAGGCCCCGAACCGCCCGCCCCGTCCGTCCGATACCGCCCGCCGCATCTCCCAACGGGGCCAGTCCCCAAACGGAGATACCACCCGCCGCATCTCCCAACGGGGCCAGTCCCCAAACGGAGATACCGCCCACCGCATCACCCAACGGGGCCAGGCCCCGAACCACCCGGCATGGCACAAGCCGGTCCGAAACGCGCAAACACGCAGGCTCCCCGCACAGAAAGCACACTCCAGACCGACATGTGCCCCACCCGCACCCCGCGCCCGAGTAGCATGGGCCGCATGACGCTTCTCGATGAAACAGCTCTTGTCTTTGAAGGCGGCGGAATGCGCGCCTCGAACACGGCCGGCGTTGTCGCCATGCTTCTGGAGGAGGAGCTTGCCTTCCCTCACGCATTCGGCATTTCGGCCGGTGTCACCCACGCCTTCAACTATGCTTCGCGCGATGCGTGGCGTGCCCGCAATGCTTTCACTTCTTTCGTTGAAGATCCCGATTTCGGCGGGCCGCGCTGTTTTGCCGAAGGCAAGGGATGGTTCAATGCGGACTACATTTACGGCGAGGCCTGCCAGCCCGACGGCCCGTTCCGCTTCCTGTTCCAGGATTTTCTGGATTCGCCGACCGATGCCACGATCAGCGCGTTTTGCGTGGAGACAGGCGAGCCGTCCTACTGGTCGAAGGCGGATATGCCGACGCTTGACCGGTCGCTGCTGATGGCGCGGGCTTCGGGCACGATGCCGGGGTTCATGCCGCCTGTCGAGCTTGACGGCCTCACCTGGGTGGACGGCGCGCTTGGCCCTTCGGGCGGCATTCCGCTGGAAGCCGCGATCGACAAGGGCTTCGAGCGTTTCGTCGTGGTGATGACGCGGCCTCGGTCCTATGTCAAGGCACGGCCGAATCCCGCGCCGTTGCGGGCGCTTTTTCGGGACATGCCGCATGTTGCCGATGCGCTTGCCGACCGGTGGCTATGTTACAACCGCACTCGCGAGCGCCTGTTCGAGCTGGAGGAGTCGGGCCGTGCGCTCCTGTTTTTCGCGGAGGGTGCCGAGACGGCGATTTCTAACCGGGAGCTGAATCTGGACAAGCTCATTGCGAGCTACGAGGCTGGCTATGTGCAGGCTCTGGAGTGGAAGGAGAGGCTGTTCGAGTTTGTGGCGTGAGCTGGCGGCGTCAGTGTACGAGGGCTCCGGCGGCAGGAACTTTCGCGAATTCTGTGATGTGGGTGACGAGCCGCACGGGGCTGAATCCGGCCCGCCTGAGCACTTCCGCCATTTCGTTCGACGGCGGGATGATGGTTGCGGCAAGGCGCCGCATTCCTTCGCGGCGGGCCTTTTCGGCGAGGCCGATGACTGCGCTGGTTCGCACTCCGTAGTCCTCGCAGCCGGCCTTGAGGGTGACGGAGCGGAGGTAGC
Organism: uncultured Actinomyces sp.; assembly: GCA_902773415.1. GTDB lineage: Bacteria > Actinomycetota > Actinomycetes > Actinomycetales > Actinomycetaceae > RUG11864. The sequence continues at coordinate 1,023 of CACYEE010000127.1, read as the reverse complement.
CGGTTCCGGCGTCGAGTTCGAGCCAGGCGTAGCCGACGGTCTCGTAGCCTTCCTGGATGCAGTAGAGGAGCTGGCCGGGGGTGTCGACGCCGTCGCGCAGGCGGTCTTCGAGTTCGCGGAAGGCGTCGCGTTTGAGTTCGTTGACCGACATGCGGGGCGTGACCTGGGCGAGGACGCGCCCGCGCTCGTTGGCGGCGGCGGTCATGAACTGCATGATTTCGCCGGAGCTCATGGGTCGCAGGTAGATGTCGGAGCGGAAGTTCGCGGCGCTGCGGATGCGTCGCGCGTCGGCGATGAGGTCGATCGAGTAGGGCCTGTGGTCGAGGGCATCGACGACGGGGTTGGGCGTGTAGAAGGATTCAAAGGTGGCTTCCGTCCCGTCGATGGTGGAGCGGAGGATGTCGTGCCATCCGTCGTCCATCGAGTCGATGAGGGCGTCGACGATGACGCATTCGGGGCTGGTCGAAATCCAGAGCCAGTTCGTGAGGTTGTCGTTGACGAAGATGCGCGAACCGATTGGAACGCCGACGCGGAAGCGGGAAATGATGCCGTGAATGAAGCCTCCGGCCGAGGTCAGGGGAAGCGCTCCGGACGCCGTACGGAGTTCGAACATATGCTCCGCGGCGCTACGGGCCCATGCCTGGACCTCCGCAGCTTCAATCTCACGTATTTCCATAACAGATATTTTAGGGGACTTCCGTCCCATTGTGAATACCTTTCACATTGCAATATCCCCCAAGGCAACGAAAAAACCGTTACCCGCAATAGATAAAATGGATTCTTATAGGTTGGTAACACTTGCCATTTAACAGGAGAAACGCTATTTATCGACCATATCCCACATACGTGTCGAAAGCTACTATGACTAGCACGTTAACCCTCCGCTAGCACAAACACGCCCGAGTTGAACCGGACCTACGTCCCACCCCCTGCAAGTTAACGAACAGGCACGCACGCAACCCATTATGTTAAAGAAAACGCAAATGTGATTTCTCCCACCGCCAAGAATGAGCACCCCCCCCC
>CACYEE010000126.1 GCA_902773415.1 uncultured Actinomyces sp. | reverse complement strand
AAGTCAACGCTCCCGAAGGCTTCAACGCCGTGGAAACGACCATCACGTTCACCGTCGCCCCGGACGGCACCGTCACCCTCACCAACGCCGAAGAAGTCATCGGCGGGCAGATCACGGTGCTTGACGGAAACCACCTCGTCCTCAAGGACATTCCGGCGAAGGAAGTCCTGATCTCCAAGAGCGCGCTTGGCGGATCGGAAATCGCAGGTGCCACAATCGTCCTACGTGACGCCGACGGAAAGACCGTCGATGCGTGGACCTCGACCACCGAACCCCACAAGGTCGCCCTCAAGGCCGGCCGGTACATGATGCGTGAAGTCGTCGCCCCTGCGGGCTACCAGCCCGTGACCACCGAAATGTGGTTCACGGTAGACACCGAAGGCAACGTGACACTGGAAACCACGAACGTTGACGGTGGCGGAAGGCTCAGCGTCGACAACGGGCACATCAACCTTGAAGACGCGCCCCTAGCGACCACGGAGCTCTCCGTATCCAAGCGGTGGAAGAACAGCTCGCGGTGGGCCATCGCCCTGCCCGAGGCCGCATGGCCCGCTGGCGGCGAGGTGAAGATCACGCTGCGCGACAGCGCAGGGAAGGTGGCCGGAGAAGCCACGCTGACCGCGGATCACCGCACGCACGTGTTCGAGGGCCTGCCCGAGGGCGGCACCTACACCGTCGCCGAAGAGACGAACTCCGCGTTCGCCCTGGCCGAGGATCCCAAGACGGTCGCCGCCGGCGGTTCGGCCGAGTTCGTCAACGAGCTGATGCCGCGCAAGTCCGAATCGTTCGTCCAGTTCGCCAAGGTCGACGAGAACGGAAGTCCTGTTGTCGGGGCGAAGCTCGAAATCACGGGCACGGATGCCGACGGTGCCGAAATCGAGCCAATCGAATGGACAACCGACGGCGAGACCAAGACGGTGGACACGCTGAGGCCGGGCACGTACGTGCTCACGGAAAAGGCAGCGCCCGCCGGATACGAGGCCGCCGCGCCGATCGAGTTCATGATTGGCGACGAATCCGGCGCTCTCATGGTCAAGAACGCGAAAGACGAGTGGGAACCCGCCGTCGCGGCCCTGATCACGATGGTCGACACGACGACGCAAGGCAGCACGCTGGCAGAATCGCCGAAGCCCTCCGAATCGCCGGAGCCGGGGGTTTCCGTCGAACCGTCCCCGACCCCGGGAACGTCTGGAGGCAGCGCGGCGTCGGGTCCGAAGCCCGTCGCTCCGAAGCCCGGCAGCGCAACCCCGATTGCCACCCAGGCAATCGGCAAGACAGGCGCGGCCACGGGCCTCGCAATCCTCGCCATGATCACGCTCGTGGGTGGCGGAGCGGGCGCGCTCATCGCGCGTCGCCGCCACTCATAGCCCAGCAAGGCGCTCCGGCGGGAGGCGTCCCGATGCCTCCCGCCGGACCCGCCCCGAGATAACCGAATAGACGTACCTGTAGGGGATGTTTCCACCCCTCTCAGGTTCCTGTGACGGACTTCCGGTCGTTCCCTTTCTGGAAAGCCCGTCTGAAGGAGGGGCCGCTTATTTCGTCCCAAGCGGCTCCTCCGTCTTTTTGTGGGAACACAACCTTGCCAAAGCGCGCATGTGTGCACGTTTGGTGGCGGTGATGGACGCCAATTGGGGACTGTCCCCAATTGGGAGATGCGGTGACGGGTATGTCGGACGGATGGCCTCCGGTTTGGGGACTGTCCCCGATTGGGAGGGGTCTCCGGTTTGGGGACTGTCCCCAATTGGGAGATGCGGTGACGGGTATGTCGGGCGGATGGGTCGGGCTGGTTGGGGCGGGTCTTGGCTGGCGGCAACTTCGCCAAAACGCGCATGTGTGCACGTGTGGCGGTGTGAGATGACGTTGTGGCAAGGTTGTTGCACATGGCACCCCACGCTCGCCGAACCCGGACGGTGTTTCGCGTATTGGCATGCGCGCAAGCGGCAAGGCAATAGAATGGGAGAGCAAGCCAAGCACCCGCAATGGCGCGGGCCGACGTAAGGAAGCATCCCGTGAAGAACGCCGTAACCGAAGACCACGTGCAGAAAAAGATCAAGATCCCCAACGACCTCTACGAGGCCGAACTCTACCGGCTCCAGGGCGAACTCGCGAAAGTCCAGAGGTGGGTAAAGGCGACCGGCGCGCGCGTCGTCATCATCTTTGAAGGCCGCGACGCCGCAGGCAAAGGCGGCACCATCAAACGCATCACCGAATACCTCTCGCCCCGCGTCGCCCGCGTCGTCGCCCTTCCTGCGCCCACCGAACGCGAAAGCACACAGTGGTACTTCCAGCGCTACGTGCCCCATCTTCCCGCAGCGGGAGAAATCGTGCTGCTAGACCGCTCGTGGTACAACAGGGCGGGCGTGGAAAAAGTCATGGGATTCTGTAGCGCCGAGGACGTCCAGCGGTTCATGCGCCAATGTCCGATTTTCGAGCAGATGCTTGTCGAAGACGGCATTCTTTTGCGCAAGTACTGGTTCTCGGTGTCCGACCAGGTCCAGTACGAACGCTTCTCCTCGCGCCTGTCCGACCCGCTGCGCCAGTGGAAACTTTCGCCGATGGATCTCCAGTCGATCGTGCGGTGGGAAGACTATTCGCGCGCGAAGGACGACATGATGACGCATACGGACACTCCGTGGGCTCCCTGGTACCACGTCGCCTCCGATTCCAAAAAGGCGGCGCGCCTCAACATGATTTCCCATCTGCTCTCGACGCTTCCCTACGAGGATATCGCCCCGGCGGAGAAGATCGTGCTGCCCAAGCGACCGAAGACGACGGGCTACAAGCGCCCCTCGGTCGACATGTCGAAGTACGTGCCGAACCATGCGCTCGATCTTGTCGAGACCGCGGCGAAGGCCAAGGGCGACGCGAAGCCGGCGAAGGGCAAGAAGTCGAAGAAGTCCGGCTCGAAGAAGCGCGCAAGGAAACGCACCGAAGAAGACTGAGCCGGGGCGGGGCGTCGGATTGGGGACGGCCTCCAATTGGGGACAGTCCCCTTTTGGGTGTCATTGGAGGCAGTCCCCTTTGCGGCGCTCCCGCCAGGGCTGGACTGCCGGATTGGCTGGTACCGGCCCCGCAATCCTCCCGAAGAGGTGCTTGCCCTCACCCCGAAGCATGGGAAGGGGTACAGGTATGGCGAGTAGCATTGCGTTATGGCGAACCAGAGCAACGCGAACGACATCCAGATTGGCCTCACCTATGACGACGTTCTCCTGATGCCCAAGGCAACGGACGTCATCCCGTCCGAGGTGGATACCTCTTCACGGCTTACGTCGAAAATTTCGCTGAAAACCCCGATGATTTCCGCCGCGATGGACACGGTGACGGAATTTCGGATGGCGATTGCGATGGCCCGCCAGGGCGGCATCGGAGTGATTCACCGCAACCTCTCCATCGAGGACCAGGCCGAACAGGTTCGCCAGGTCAAGCGTTCCGAATCGGGAATGGTCTCCGATCCGGTGACGGTCGCGCCGGATGCCACGGTTGCCGAGCTTGACGCGCTGTGCGGCAAGTACCGGGTGTCGGGCCTTCCGGTTGTCGATTCGGGGAACAAACTGCTCGGCATCATCACCAACCGTGACCTGCGTTTCATTTCCGAGGACGACTGGGGTTCGCGCACGGTAGCCGAAGTCATGACCCCGATGCCGCTAGTGACCGCACCCGCCAATGTTGCCCGCGAAGAAGCGGCCGCCCTGCTTGCACGGCACAAGATCGAGAAACTTCCTCTCATTGACGACGACGGTCGTCTTGCCGGCCTCATCACCGTCAAGGATTTCGTCAAGACCCAACAGTACCCGAACGCTTCAAAGGACGACCAAGGCCGGCTCATCGTAGCTGCCGGCGTCGGCTATCTCACCGATTCGTGGGAGCGTGCCACCGCTCTCGCCGAAGCCGGCGTCGACGTGCTGGTCATCGACTCGGCCAACGGCGAAGCGAAGCTCGCTCTCGACATGATATCCAGGCTCCGTTCGGATTCGGGTTTCGACAATGTCCAGATTATCGGCGGAAACATTGCGACGCGCGACGGTGCCCAAGCGCTGATCGATGCGGGCGTCGATGCCGTCAAGGCAGGCGTCGGCCCCGGCTCCATCTGCACGACCCGTGTTGTCGCCGGCGTCGGCGTCCCCCAGATTACCGCGATCATGGAAGCAGCGAAGGCATGCGGCCCTGCCGGAATCCCGCTGATTGCCGACGGAGGATTGCAGTACTCGGGCGACATCGGCAAGGCGATGGTGGCCGGAGCCGATACCGTCATGCTCGGATCGCTTCTGGCCGGCTGCGAGGAGACGCCCGGAGAACTTGTTTTCGTCAACGGAAAGCAGTTCAAGCACTACCGCGGCATGGGGTCGCTTGGCGCGATGAGTTCGCGCGGCAAGGCCTCCTACTCGAAGGACCGCTACTTCCAGTCCGATGTCACTTCCGATGACAAGATCATTCCCGAAGGCATCGAGGGACAGGTTCCCTACCGCGGTTCTCTCGCGTCCGTGCTGTACGAGCTCGTTGGCGGCCTGCACCAGACGATGTTTTATACGGGTGCCCGCACGATTGCGGAGTTGAAGGACAAGGGCGAGTTCGTTCGCATGACGGCCGCCGGCCTGCGCGAATCGCATCCGCACGATGTCCAGATGACTGTCGAGGCTCCGAACTACGCGGGGCGAGGCTAGGCGGCGCGACGTTTTGCCGGGGGCTGTCTTGCAAGGGCGCATCCGCCGCCGGAGCGAGAAAAGGGGACCGTGATCGCCCGCTTCGCCCCTCTCGCAGCTTCCTCGCTCCGGTCTCGCGCACGCAAGCTCGCGCGGACCCTCCGCTCTGGCGTATCAAAGGGGTCTGACCCCTTTGATACGCTCTTTTCGAGACAGCCCCCGCCATGCCCGCGCCAGGCTTCGCCCGGCACCGCGACAACGCATGACCGGTTCAGGAAACAGGCCACGTGAGAGATTCGCGAGGCTCCTCCCCGCGTTCGATCGCCTTCTGATTGAACCATTGGGCCATGTTCGCATGGGCATCGGCCGCCCCCGCCTGCAACTGCTCAAGACTCAAGGCTTCGAGCCCTCCCGGGAAACCGGGGCGGAAACGCTGCCGCGCGGCGAGCTTTGCCGCCACATACGGCGAATCAATCATCGCTTGCAGCACGCGGAGCGTGGCAAGCACATCCTCCTCGGCATTATGGAAGTTCTCCGTCGGCGCGCATCCGTAGAACTCCACAAGATTCTCCAAACGTCGCTTCCCCTTGCGGTACCGGTCAATCCAGCGGTCGAGATAATACGGGTCGACGACGGGAAACACGGTGCCGCCAAGCCGCTCGGCGAGAGTACGCAAGCCGTGACGGGCAAGCTCGCTCTCCAAAAGCGTCAAATCGTAGCCGGCATTGAAGGCGACCACCGGAAACCCCCTGGCCATGTGAGCGCCAAGAAGCGAAGCGACCTCTTCGAGAACTTCCGTGATGTCGCGGCCTTCGGCGCGAGCCTTCTCCGTCGAAATCCCGTGAACCCGCTCGGCGCCTTCCGGAATCTCGACCTCGGGATCGGCAAGCCAATAATGCCTTGTCGTCGCCCCGTCGGGTTCGACAAGCACCACGGAACAGGTCACGAGGCGATCGTTCTTTGAATCGACGCCGGTCGTCTCGGTGTCGAAGCCGAGACGAGGCAATTCAGTCCAGTTCTTCATGGCTCAACCATAGTCCCTGCTCCAAAAGAAAACCGGAAAGATTTTCTGTAGGCTTGAGGAATGGAAATCGAGATCGGACGCTCCAAACGCGCACGCAGGGCCTACACTTTCGACGACATCGCCGTCGTCCCCTCCCGCCGCACCCGCGATGTCAAGGAAGTCTCCACCTCCTGGCAGTTCGATGCCTACCACCTCGACATCCCCGTCATCTCCGCTCCCATGGACTCCTTCTCGTCGCCCGCCACCGCCATCGCCATCGGACAAGCCGGCGGCCTCGGAGCAATCGACCTCGAAGGCCTATGGACCCGCTACGCCGACCCGCGCCCCCAATTCGAGGAAATCGCCAGGCTTCCCGTCGAACATGCCACGGCGACGCTCCAGCGAATCTACTCCGAACCCGTCAAGGCAGACCTCATCCATGCCCGGCTCGACGAAATCCGCACTGCGGGAGTTCCCGTCGCCGGCGCACTGTCGCCCGGCGGCACCCAGCAGCACTGGCGCACCGTCATCGACGCGGGCGTCGACATCTTCGTCATCCGCGGAACCACCGTCTCCGCCGAACACGTCTCCGGTAGCCGCGAACCGCTGAACCTCAAGCGTTTCATCTACGACCTCGACGTCCCCGTCATCGTCGGAGGCGCCGTGACCTACACGAGCGCCCTTCACCTCATGCGCACCGGAGCCGCCGGAGTGCTCGCAGGATACGGCGGCGGGGCGTCGTCGGGCAACCGCCGAACCGTCGGAATCGCCTCGCCCATGGCCACCACCATCGCCGACATCGCCGCAGCCCGGCGCGACTATCTTGACGAATCTGGCGGCCGGTACGTCCACGTCATCGCCGACGGCGCCGTCTCCACCTCGGGCGACCTTGCCAAGGCCTTCGCCTGCGGCGCCGACGGCGTGATGCTCGGCACGGCCCTCGCCAAGGCCGACGAAGCCCCGGGATGCGGCTGGCATTGGGGTGCCGAAGCGCACCACCCGAACCTTCCGCGCGGCGAACGTGTCCACGTCGGAACCATCGGCCCGCTCACGAAGATCCTCTTCGGCCCCTCGGATTCCCCCGCAGGAGACATGAACCTCATGGGAGCGCTTCGGCACGCGATGGCGGCCAACGGATTCGTGGACATCAAGGAATTCCAGCGCGCCAATATTGTCGTCTCCGACTGGCGACGCTAGAAGTCTTGCGGTTTCGGGCGCGCAACCGTCCCGGTTCCGCGGGAAACCGCCGGAGCAGGGCCGCCGGCGGTTCGTGGGGCTTGCAGTTCGCGTCGTCGCACTTGCGCGCGGGGTTTGACGACGCAAACTACAAGGGGCGCGGGCATGCGGGGCGCTGCAACGCCGGAAACGCGGCTGCTACCCGAAGAGAGTCTCTCGGGAAAAGACCGGCTGGCCGGGCGTGATCCTGTCCGACAAAAGTTTCTGAACCGTGACGAAACGGTAGCCTTGCTTCGTCAGGTCCGACATCAGGCAGTCGAGCGCCTGCTCCGCAACCGGGTGGATGTCATGCCACAGCACGATGGCACCCGGCTTGATTCCAGCCATGACGTTCGCCGTCGATATTTCGGGGTCGCGGTTCTTCCAGTCCTCCGTATCGACCGACCACATGACGGCGGTCTGGCCGCGAGCGCCAAGCTGGGCGTACACCGTCGAGTTCACTGCGCCGTAGGGCGGACGCATCCACTGGGTGCGAAGCATCGGGTCGGGTTCGGGAACCGGTTCAGGTTCGGGCGACGGTGCCTGTTCTTCGGGAGCCTGCTCGCCGTCGGGAGATTCTTCGCCGGACTCCGGTTCGGGCTCAGGCTCGGGTTCCGGAGGCGGGGGAGTGTAGATGACGGTACCCTTCGGGACGCCTTT
>CACYEE010000125.1 GCA_902773415.1 uncultured Actinomyces sp. | reverse complement strand
CCTGCCAGTCTAGTCAGAAGCTCGCTCCTGCGTGCGAGGCGGATAAGCGGAAGGCTCACTTCCGCCGGCGTGTTGAGGCATCGGCGCGCCGATGAAGGACATGGTAAATCCTGATTGACCGCGATCGCTCGTCAGGAATGAAGTAGATGACATGGCGGCCGCCGACTACCTTGTAGCGGACGCCTGACTTCTCGAGCTCCGGGTTTGGATGGAGCATATGAGCGAAGGGTGCGTGTTTCAAGGACGCCGCAGCATCAAGAATCCTGTCCACGGTCCGTGTTGCCTGAGGCTCGTTGAAGCTGTCCTCCAATTCCCACAGGAAAATCTGCTCCAACTCGCGTTCCACAGCATCGAGGAAAAGGATTGACCAGCTCACGAAGCCATGCCCTTCGAGCGTAGACGAGCTCGGACGCTCTCCAGATTGTCGAAGCGTGCCGGGTCGTCAATGGCGACGCGGTCAGCGAGCAGCGCAATCTCGGACGGGGAGTTCATGGCGGCGTGAGCGCCGTCTTCGCTTACGGACGCCATGGCGAACGGGAAGCCGCCTGCCGCGTTGAATCGCCTGAGGAATACCCGAATAGCTTCGCTGGTCGACAAACCGATATGCGCAGCTGTCTCAGCGAAGAGCGCCATTTCTTCGGAGGTTACTCCAAGCTCTTGTTCAAGCACATCACTCATGAGGCATCCTTTCGTCTGCTTCGAGTGTAGCTCAGCCCTCCGAAAACAATTGGGCACTCAATCAGGCACGCCAGGATGCGGCCTCCATGGCCCAGTAGGTGAGGATGAAGTCGGCGCCGGCGCGCACGAAGGAGGTCAGCTGCTCGTCGACGATGCGCTCGCGGTCGATCCAGCCGCGTTCGGCCGCTGCCGCCACCATCGCGTATTCGCCGGACACCTGATAGACGCTCACCGGCACGGGGGACATGTCGGCCACGGCCGCCAGCACGTCCAGATACGAGGCGCCGGGCTTGACCATGACCATGTCGGCGCCCTCGGCGAGGTCGAGTTCCACCTCGTGCAGGGCCTCGCGCACATTGGCCGGGTCCTCCTGGTAGGCCTTGCGGTCGCCGGTGAGCTCGCAGCCGACGGCGTCGCGGAAGGGGCCGTAGAAGGCGGAGGCGAACTTGGCCGCGTAGGCGAGAATCGGCACGTCGGCGAATCCGGCGTCGTCGAGTCCGGCGCGCAGCGCCGCCACCTGGCCGTCCATCATGCCCGAGGGGGCGATGACCTGGGCTCCGGCGCGGGCCTGGGACACGGCAACCTTGACGTAGCAGGCGACGGCCGCGTCGTTGTCCACCTCGCCGGCCTCGGTGATCGGGCCGCAGTGACCGTGGGTGGTGAACTCGTCGAGGCACGTGTCGGCCATGACGACGAGAGAATCGCCAACCTCCTCGCGCAGACGGCGCAGGGCGACGTTGGCGATGCAGTCCTCGGCCCACGCGTTCGAGCCGATCTCGTCCTTGTTCTCCTCGGCCGGGACGCCGAAGAGGATGAGGCCGCCGATGCCGAGCTTGACGGCTTCATGGGCGAGCTCCACGAGGGAGTCCACCGTGTGCTGGTACTGGCCGGGCAGCGAGGCGATCTCCACCGGTTCGTCGATGCCTTCGCGCACGAAGACGGGCAGGACGAGCTGCTCGGGACTCCAACGGGCCTCGCGCACGAGAGCCCGCAGGGCCGGCGTGCGGCGCAGGCGGCGCGGACGCGCAAGGGGAGCGAGAATCGGATCGAGCTGCGGTGTGGCGGGCATGACATTTCCTTTCGGGCGCCTGCAGGGGCACCATGCAACGACAAAGGCTGGTGCTGTGAAGGGGAGTCCCTTCTCGGCACCAGCCTAGTCCAAGGTTCGCGGTGGCGTGTCCTTTGGCGCGGCACGCGCTAGGCGCGCCCAGCCTCGATTTCGTTGGCCGCGGCGGCAAGCGCGTCGATGATGTCGGGCATGTTCGCCGAGGAGCAGACGGCCAGGGTCGGCCAGCTCAGCTGGCGAAGCATGGAGGCGGAAGGCTCTCCGAGGGCGACGGCGGGCGGCCGCACCTCTCCGAAGAGCGTGCTGGCGGCGCGGGCCACGGAGCCGGAGGTCACGAGGAAAAGGTTCGTCATGCCGTCGCGGGCAAGACACCCGCCCAGACCCTCGGCCATCGGCTCGGGAAGCGAGCCGGCGGTGGTCGTGTCGTAGACGTGCAGCACCTCGACGTCCCAGCCCAGGGCACGTAGCCCGATTGGGAGGGTCTCGCGCGCGATGGAGGCGCAGGGGATGAGAATCGGGCGGTCTTCGACCATGACGAAGTTCGAGAAGGAGGTCACGAGGGCGGCCGAGGACGGCGGATCGCCGGCCGTGAGGTCGGCGCGCTGGCCACGGTCGAAGACGGACACGGCCGTCGTCGGGCCGACCACGGCAATCTGGGTGCCGTTGCGGACAGCGGAGGCGAGAATCGCGGGGGTGTCGAAGCCCGCGGCGTCGATCATGGCCAGGGTGCGCGGCGAGGACAGGCACATCCAGGCGTACTCTCCGGCGGCCAGGCGCTCCATCTGGGCGGCAAGAGCGTCATGCTCGCGCGGCGTGTACACGCACAGCGGCGCGGCGGCCACCGTGGCTCCGGCAAGCGTCAGAACCCGTGCCATATGCGAATCCGGTTCGCGCGAAAGGAAGACGCGAACGCCGTCGAGCGGCTTCTTCCCTGATCCTTGAGGCATGGTCATTCTCCCCACAGTTCTTTGTCCGTGCCGCCGGTGACCCGCGCGGCGTGAAGGTCGGCGATATCGGCGGCGCCAGCTTCGACGAGTTCGCGCGCAAGGCGTTCGCCGAGTTCGTGGGCGGCTGCGATACCGCCCTCCATGCTAGCGGAGGCGGTGCGTTCGCACGTCGCCCGTCCGTTCAGAGAAACGACGCGGGCGCTCATCTCCAGGCGTGCCGTACCGCCCGGGACGCCGTCACCCAGGTTGTTGGGGCCCGGCCTGCCGTCGCCCAGGCCGTCGGGGCCGACGTAGCGTGCGCGAACTCCCAGAGGCGCGGCGCATCCGGCGCCCAAGGTGCGAAGCAGGGCCCGTTCGGCCTCGACTTCCAGGCGCGTGGGCAGGTGGTCGAGGGAAGCGACGGCGCGGGCAAGGAGCGCGCGGTCCTCCCGCTCGAGGTCCTCGGCGCGCACCTCCACGG
>CACYEE010000124.1 GCA_902773415.1 uncultured Actinomyces sp. | reverse complement strand
GCGGCACGTTTCGGTTTCGCTGGCGGCGAGCTTCGGGTTGACCTCCCGAACCTTGTCGAAGAGGGGTTTTCCGATGAGCTGGGCAATCTCGTACTTCTCCTTCTTCAGGCCGTAGGTGCCGGCAATGCCGCAGCATGCCTGGCCCGACTCGACAACCGCGAGTCCCGGAATCGCTTCCATGAGCTCGACGGCGGGCTTGCCGAATCCCTGCGATTTGACCTGGCATGGCTGGTGGTAGGCGATCGTCGCGTCGATTCGGCGCAGCTTGCCTGTCGGGAACTCGCCCTTGTGGAGGAGATCGGCCAGGAACTCGGAAGTCTCCATCGTTCGCGCGGCGACCGCATGCAGGACCTCGTCGTCGACCCCCATCAGCTCCTGAGCCTCGTGCCGAAGCATGCCTGCGCACGAACCCGACGAAGAGACGACGGTCAGCGAATCGCCTGCCGAGGCGAGCTGCCGGGCCAGCTTCTTCACGTGTTTCCGGGCGCCTGCGAAAAGGCCGTTCGACTGTTCGGCAAGGCCGCAGCAGCCCTGCTTGGGCACGAGCACCTCATAGCCGAGATATTCGAGCACCTGCACGGTTGCGATCGATGTCTTGACCTCGAAGTATCCGCCCGCGCAGCCGTGGAAAAACACGATTTTCCCGCGGTCCTGCCCGGAGGGAATCGGGGTGTGGCCCCTGAACCATTTCATGAAGGATTCGCTCTTCGCTTCGGGAACCGGAGCGTCGGCGTGAACGCCGATGACGGCCTCGACGACCTTCCGCAGAGGCCTGAAGCCGAGCATGGCGTTCGCCACGGGCGCAATCGGGGTCAGGAGCTTTCCTTCAAGCTCGGTCTGGGTGATGATGCGGTCGCGCAGCGGCATTCCGTTCTGCTCCTTCATGACGGCGCGGGCCTGGCCGTTGATTTCCGCGATCTTCACCCCCTGGGGGCACACCGTGGTGCATATCGAGCAGCCCGAGCAGTAGTCGAGCGAATGGTCCACGGACTGTCCGTGCCTGTAGCGCTCGGCCTGCGGGCCGACGAACTTCGGACCCGTGAACAGCGGCGTTGCCTTGAGCACGGGGCACTGGGTCTCGCAGACGGTGCATTTGACGCAGGCGTCGAGGCTGGCGCGAGCGAGCGAACCGCGGGCGTAGGCGAGGGCGTCGGTCTGGTCGAAACCGGTGGCGACCTTCGCTTTCGCAAGGCCCTCCTTCGCTGCGGCGGCACCGGTCGAGGCGGCCGAGCGGGCAAGGTCCTGAAGCGTGTCGAGAGTGCTCATTTCTCCATCCTTAGAATCGAGGCGACTGCCTTCGCGGCTGTTGCGAGAGCCACGCCTTCGCCGGACAGTTCGCGAGCGCGCTGTGCGCCTGCGACCATCGAGCCTGCGGCGTAGAGATTCGGGCAGGCGGGCGTCCCGTCGGCACCGAGGGCGCGCATGTCCTCGTCGACTCCGATGCCGCAGGCGAACAGCGGCTGGCCGGCGCCCCAGTAGTCGGGGTGGATCAGCGCGTCTCCTTCGGCGACGGGGGTGGCGCCGTCGGGCCCGTAGACCGGAAGCGAGAGGACGGTGTCGGCGATGCTGCCGTACGAGTCCCGTTCGATCGCGCCCGAATCGATGCCGCCGGCGGCGTAGATGACGGCGTCGCAGTCCAGGGGCCTGACGCTCCCGGCGACGTGCACCTTCACCGCGGCGGCCTTTCCGTCTCGGACCTCAAGGCCGACAGCTTCGCCATTCAGGAAGACCTGGACGCGCGCGCCCTGGCAGGCGGCGCGCAGGGTCTCGTTCCATTCGAGGCCCGCAATGGAGGGCGGGGCGACGGGAATCTGGAAGAGGGGGACGCCTGCGGCCGCTTCGGCGCGGGCGAAGTCCTCTTCGCGCAGAACGGCGGGGATTCCGACCCGTTCTCCTTCGTGGGCGAGGTCTCCGAGCTGGCGGCCGAGGTCCTCGGCGCGGCCGGGTTCGGCGAACCAGCGGGAGAAGGCGAGGGCGGTTTCTCCGCCGGGAACGGCAAGGTCGAGCATTCCGGCGCGGGCGGAAACCGACTGGCGCGCGAGATTTTCGGCAGCGAGCTTCGCGTAGAAGTCCTTCATGCCGGAAAGGCCGACGAGAAGGTAGTGCGCGCCGGTCTCGATGGCGCCGGCCGCGTAGGAGGCCGGATACAGGCTCGTGCGCCGCAACGCGCCGAGGGCGGTGGGAAGCAGCGTGGCCGCCTCAAGGCTGCCGGCCAGCGGCACATGCTCGGTGAAGGCGGCGACGCCGTCGCGCAGCGCCTGGGCGCCCGCTTTCGCATAGGGATGGCCTGCGGGGAAGGTGGCGAGGGCGTCGAGGGGAGCGTCGGCGTCGGCGACGTCGATCGTTCCGGTTCCGAGCTGCATTGCGCCGAAGCCGCGGGTGACGACGGTGACGCGGTGGCCTTCTTTCGCCAGCATGAGGGCGGCGGTCAGGCCGGACATTCCGGCTCCGATGATGACGGCGTGCATTACCGGTCACCTCCTGCGTTGTCGGCTTCGCGAAGATCGACCATGCCTCCTCGGCTCGGGTATTCCGTCGCGCTCGGCAGTTCCGCGCCCGGCGGGAGCTGGGCGTCGGGGAGGTCGTCGAGATTGTAGTTGCCCCGGTAGATCCATTCGGTCAGCGAGGCTTCGCGGGCCGTGGCTCCGTAGGCGATCGGATTGAGGCCGTGCCAGCGGTTCTTGAGGAACAGGCGCAGCAGCTCGGTGGACTTCTCGGCGTTCCATGCGCCCATCTCGTGGGCGATGCCGGCCACGCGCGAAGCGCAGAAGCAGCCTTGGCAGGGACCCATTCCGATGCGCAGGTGGCGGCGGAGGTCGTCGAAGGAGGCGTCGGGGTCGGCCGTGATGGCTTCCTCGACCATCGAGCGGGTCACGAGCTCGCATTCGCAGATGACGGGATCTGCGGCGGGGCCCGGGTCGGATTCTTCCTTCTTCTTTTCGACCGTGGCGAGGCGGTGGGTGACCTTGTAGTTGTCGACGCTTGCCACCGGCTCTGCCGCCGTGATGCAGGGGCGGGCTTCGCCTGCGAGTTCGCAGATGGCGTCGACGGCCTTTTCCGCCATGAAGCGGTAGGTCGTGAGCTTTCCGCCGGCAATCGTGATGAAGCCTTCGACGTCGTGCTTGCGCACGGACATGTCTCGCGACATGTGGCGGGTGTCGGAGGCGGCCACGCGCTTGTCCTTGAGGAGGGGACGGGCGCCGGACCACACGTGGGTGGCGCGCGCCTGGCGGAAGCCGGGGACGAGTTCTTCGCCGGCCGAGAGCATTTTCTGCACGTCGACGGCGGGGATGCCCAGGCGGTCGGGATCTTCGGCGGCGGTGTCCGTCGTTCCGATGATCGAGACGGTGTGGACGGGAACGATGATGTCGCCGTCGGCGGGCTTGACGCAGCGGTTGACGACGCGGTTGACGAGGCGATGGTTCATCGCGATCATGACGCCGCGGCCGGGGACGACCTCGACGTCGTCGCAGCCGGCCATCATCGCGACGCTTGCTGCCCACGGGCCGGCCGCGTTCACGACGAATCGGCACTCGATGTCATACCACTGGCCCGTCTTTTCGCCGAAAGCGCGCACTCCGGCAACCTTGCCGTTTTCGGTGCGAATCTTCGTGACTGCCGTGTAGGTCATGATGCGCGCGCCGTGCTCGCGTGCGTTGTCTGCCGCTCCCCACGCCATTCGCCAGCCGTCGACGGTGCCGTCGAGAACCTTGAAGGCGCGGTTGATTCGCGGGTTGAGCCGCGGTTCCAGGCGGAGGGCTTCGGCGGCGCCAATCTCTTCGGCGGCTACGCCTGTGGCTCTCGCGCCTTCGAGGAATCGATCGGGCCACTCGGGGTCGTCTCCCTCAAGGGATACGAACAGGCCTCCCGTCTCTTCGACTGCATCTGGGTGGATTTTGCGGAGGATTGCGTTTTCCACTGCGCACTCGTGGGCCGACTTCTGGTCGGTGACCACGTAGCGGCCGCCCGAGTGGAGCAGGCCGTGGTAGCGCGCGGTCGTGCCCTGGGCGAGGTCCACCCGCTCAAGGAGAATCGCGGAAAAGCCGCGCATCGCCGCATCGCGTACGATTCCGACGCCGGTGGCACCACCACCAATGACCACGACGTCGCATGAGAGCTTCGTTGCCAACATACCCCTAAGAATAATGACCTGCGTCACGTTGTGGTTGCGTCTTTGCGGAATGTTCACCGAGTGCAAGCAAAATTGAACATCCGTTCAGTCGATGTGAGAGAATGTTCAGGTTCCTCCCGATCGGGGCCCGTCCCCAAACGGGAGGCGGCAGCGACGGCATCGCGCGACGCGAAACCGCGTCGCCCCTCCCCGAAAGGACGCCATGAACGAGGACCGCGCACGCCTCGACCTCGCCTACGAGGCCTCCCTCCTCTACTACAACGACGGCCGCACGATGGACGCCATCGCGACGCGCCTGGGAGTGTCCCGCCCCACCGTTTCGCGCCTGCTCTCCCTCGCACGCGACGCCGGCATCGTCCAGATCGCAGTCAAAAGCCCCGAAATGACCTCCCTGTCGCGCGACCTCACGGCCCTCACCGGCGTCAGGGTCACGACCGTCCCGACCCCCGGAACCGTCACCCACGTCCGCCGCCTCCAGCGCGTATGCGAAGTCGCGGCGCCCGTCGTCGCCGACGCCGTCGAAGACGGAACCACCCTCGGGGTCGCCTGGGGAACCACCACCTCCACCTTCGCCTCCTACCTCAAGCCGAAGGACGTCCACTCCGTCAACGTTGTCCAGCTCAACGGGGCCGCGAACTCCGTCACCTCCGGAATCCTCAACTCGGGCGGCGTGCTCGAACGCTTCGCCGAAGCCTTCGGCGCCCACATGCACTTCTTTCCCGTCCCCACCTACTTCGACTATTTCGAGACGAAGGAAGCGATGTGGAAGGAACGCTCGATTCGCCTCGCGCGCAAGATGATCGACGCATGTACCGTCGCCGTGTTCTCCGTGGGCGCCTTCAGCGCCGAAATCCCCTCCCAAGTCTACTCCGGGGGCTATCTCTCCGACGAGGAAATCCGGAACCTGCGCGCCGACAGGGTCGTCGGCGACGTCTGCACCGTGCTCCTGCGCGAAGACGGCACCTGGGAGGACATCGAACTCAACGCCCGCGCCACCGGCCCCGCCCCGGACAAGCTCGCCACCATCGGGCGCCGGATCTGCATCGTGGCCGGCGAAGGCAAGGCCGCCGCCCTCGCCGGGGCGGTGCGCGCCCGTGCCATGACCGACCTCGTCATCGACGACGCCCTCGCCGAAGCGCTCCACAAGCGCCTGCTCTCCTAGCGCCGTCTCCAT
This sequence comes from uncultured Actinomyces sp., assembly GCA_902773415.1. Lineage (GTDB taxonomy): Bacteria > Actinomycetota > Actinomycetes > Actinomycetales > Actinomycetaceae > RUG11864. The sequence continues at coordinate 168 of CACYEE010000124.1, read as the reverse complement.
GCGGGGACAGGGCGGTTTTCGTTCAAACGTGCGAATCGCGCCCCGTCCCCGATTCGTACGCGGGGCCGGATGGCACGATTCGCGGAAGGCGGGCCCGTTTGCGTCGCGAGCGGCGGACCGGGCCTCGTTCCTGCCCTGGAATGTCGCGAAGGGAACAGTCCCCTTCGC
>CACYEE010000123.1 GCA_902773415.1 uncultured Actinomyces sp. | reverse complement strand
TCGAACAGCTACACGGAGACTTTGCCGGATTTCTCGGGCGTCGGAAAGAACAGGACACATGACGAACGGATCCAAATCAGGAAATACCCCCGTCTCAGGAGAGCCGGGAGCCGCCGTATCGAGGGCAGTTTCCTCGCGTGGCGTGCTCGGCACGACTTCGATACTGCACGAAAACAGCAGGCACAGAGGTAGGCAAACCATTGCTCAGCTGCACGCAATATCGCCTTGCCCCACGAAGCGCTTGCCGGCCCCTGCTCCACCCTCGATACACCACGCACCTCAGGCTCTCGATCCCTTTCTTCGGAAGAAACCGGAGCGTGCCCCACTGGGCCAATAGCACGCCCGTACATGCAGAACAGAAACAGCGTTAACTGCCCTTTCGGAGTACTGCCATGTCAAGCCTGTTCCATCGAGAGCTCCATCTCTCACGCTTGCGAAGTTTCCTTCGCCACGACGATCCCATCAAGGCAATCACGGGAATTCGCCGTTGTGGCAAATCCCCGCCGATGCGCACAGCAGCCGAAGAGCTGCGCGAACCAGGCATCCCTTCCAACCGAATCCTGTTCCTTGACCTCGATGCACGAAAACATCGGCGTACGCACGGCAGACGCTCTCAAACAACTTATCGAATCACATATGCCCGAAACGCAGGAGATAATCTACCTCTTCATCGACGAAACGCAGAATGTCGAAGGCATCGAAGAAGTCCTCATTGGCACCAGGGAAACCGAAAAGAGAACACGCGCCCTTCGCTCAAATTCGCGACGGCTGGCCGCGATACCCTCCGGCCTCCGATCACCTACTGCAACGCCGCGACGGCGTACGCCATGCCAATATCGCTGCCTTCATGAGCGAGAATCGCAGCTTCTAGAGCGCGGCACCGGCCGCATAGGCAAGCACGGCGCTTACGAGCGTCGGCGAACGCAGGTCGCCTCGGCGCACAGCTTCGAGCACGTCGCCAAAGGGCACCCAGTACCGTTCGATTTCGGCTTCCTCCTCGGTGCGCTCGAAGGGAGTGTCGGCCTCGACGCAGCCGCGGGCCACGTAAATCGTGTAGAGCTCGGTGGAGCAGCCGGGCGAAGAGTACATCCCGACAAGGCGTTGCAGGCTGCCGCCCACAAGATCGGCCTCCTCGTACAGTTCGCGGGAAGCCGCAGCCGCCGGATCTTCGCCTTCGACGTCAAGCAGTCCGGCGGGAATCTCCCACATGATGCGGCGCACGGCGTGGCGGTACTGGCGGATGAGGAGCATCTCCTCCCCCGCCCCGGCCTCGCTCCCGCGAAGGGCCAGTACGGCAACGGCGTCGTCGTGCTCGATGTATTCGCGCCGCATCGGCGCACCGCCGGCAAGGGAGAGCGTATCGACGACGACATCCATGATGGCGCCCTTGTAATGCTCTTCCGTCTCGTGGATCCGGGCGTGGTCCGGAGCCTCCACGTCGGCAAGCTCCGCAATAGCGACCGGCACCTGCCCTGCCGCGCAGCCCATCAGACGTCCTGCGTGTGCGCCGGCGGCTCGGGCGTGACGCCGGAAGGAAGCGCTACGCCGCCCTTGCGCTCAAGCGCCGCGCCGATGAGACCGGCAAACAGCGGGTGGGCCTTCGTCGGGCGGCTCCTGAACTCGGGATGGGCCTGGGTGGACACGTAGTAGGGGTGCAGTTCGCGGTCGAGCTCGACGAATTCGACGAGCGTGCCGTCCGGGCTCGTGCCCGACACATGCAGGCCCACCTCTTCGAGCTGCTCGATGTAGGCCGAGTTCACCTCGTAGCGGTGGCGGTGGCGCTCTTCGACCTCGGCGGTGCCGTAGGCTTCGGCCGCAACCGAGCCGTCCTTGAGCACGGCCGGGTAGGAGCCCAGGCGCATGGTGCCGCCCATATCGCCTTCGCCGCCCACGAACTTCACCTGCTCCTCCATCGTGCAGACCACGGGGTTTGCCGATTCGGGATCGAACTCGGTGGAGCTGGCGTCGTCAAGCCCGAGCAGGTTGCGCGCGGCCTCGATGACCATCGACTGTAGGCCGAGGCAGATGCCAAGCGTCGGGATGCGGCTTTCGCGGCCGTAGCGCAGCGCGCCGATCTTTCCGTCGAGGCCTCGCACGCCGAATCCGCCGGGAACGAGGATGGCGTCCGCGTCGCCGAGCTGTTCCTGGGCTCCTTCGGGCGTCTCGCAGGTGTCGGAGGCGACCCACTTGATGTTCGTCTTGACATAGTGGTGGAATCCGCCGGCGTGCAGCGCCTCGACCACCGAAAGGTAGGCGTCGTGCAGGTCGATGTACTTGCCGACGAGGGCCACGGTCACTTCGGCGCGCGGGTGGCGCACGCGGTCGAGCAGGCGGTCCCATTCGGTCCAGTCGACGTCGCGGTAGGACAGTCCGAGGCGGCGGCCAACGTAGGCGTCGAGGCCTTCGGAGTGGAGCGTCACGGGAATCTCGTAGATCGACGGGGCGTCCTTGCACTGGATGACCGCTTCGTTGTCGACGTCGCAGAACAGGGCGATCTTGTTCTTCACCGATTCGGGCAGGTCGCGGTCGCAGCGGAGCACGATGGCGTCGGGCTGGATGCCGATGTTGCGCAGCGCGGCGACGGAATGCTGGGTGGGTTTCGTCTTGAGCTCGCCACCGGCCGCAAGGTAGGGCACGAGGGAAACATGGATGAAGAAGACGTTGTCGCGGCCGATGAGCTGGCGTACCTGGCGCGCCGCCTCGAGGAAGGGCTGGGATTCGATGTCGCCGACGGTGCCGCCGATTTCGGTGATGATGACGTCGGGCGCGGCCGAGCCGTCCTCGGGGGTGGCCTGGGCGCGCATGCGCGCAATGATCTCGTTGGTAATGTGGGGAATCACCTGGACGCATTCGCCGAGGTAGTCGCCGGCGCGCTCCTTGGCGAGCACGGTCTCGTAGACCTGCCCGGTGGTCGAGTTCGCCGAGCCGGAGAGCTCGACGCCGAGGAAGCGCTCGTAATGGCCGATGTCGAGGTCGGTTTCGGCGCCGTCCTTCGTCACGAACACCTCGCCGTGCTGGAACGGGTTCATGGTTCCCGGATCGACGTTGACGTACGGATCGAGTTTCTGCATGACGACGTTGAGGCCGCGGGCCCGAAGGAGGGTTCCCAGGGACGACGCTGTCAGTCCCTTTCCGAGCGAGCTTGCCACGCCACCGGTGACGAATACCTGACGGGTGATGCTGTCTCGATTGCCGGGAAGGCGAGTATTCTTGTGCTCCACGGAACTTCACCCTAACAGATGGGCGAGGGCCGGACCTGCCCTACCGCGGTGTCGCAGGCCACGTGGCGCCGCTTCGCCGCGCGACGGCCGCATGTTCCGTGCCCGCCTAGCCGGCCTTGCCCGCCAGCCGAAGGGCGTCCCGGTCGGCAAACCAGATAGCAAGCGCTCCGGCACCGATGACGAGAATGCCGCCGGTCGCTACCGCGAGCATTGCCCCGAGAACTCCGGGAAACGCGCCCGAAATTGCGCGTACGGCAAGAAGCGCGACGGCCGTTCCCGCCGCTGTTGCCACGGCCACGGCGACAGCGCCACGGGCCATTCCCGCCAGCGAGCCCGGACCGACGGCCGCGCGCACCGCGGCCAGTTCCGCAACGGCTCCGACCGTCATGCCGAGGGAGATTGCGCCGCCGATTCCGATGAGCGCATTCTCCCGCCCGCCGACACCCGCAAGGGCAAGCAGGCCGACGCCGACCGCGACCGCCAGCCACGCAATCGAGTTTGCGATGGCCACCGAGCGCGACCGTTCGATGGCCTGAAGCACGCGCGTGCAATGGTAGATGAGCGCGTATCCGACAAGTCCGGGCGCCATCGCAACGAGCGCGACATCAAGGCCCGCTGCCGGGCGAAGCACGTCGAAAACGATTCGGGCAGGCATGGCAAGAGCGATGAGAAGCCCGACGGCCACGAGAGAAACCTCGAGAACGAGCCGCGTCGTTCCCGCCGTGAGCTCCTCGAGACCCGGCCGTCCCTCGCGCGCGGCCGCCTCGGAGAGCCGAGGGAAAACAGCCTGGGCAATCGGAACCGCAAGAACCGCGTAGGGAACCATGTAGACGGCATTGGCGAAAGTAAAGACAGGGTAGGCGCCAGTGCCTCCGCTGGAGTTCGCGTACATCATGACGGCAACAACCTGTGCCTGCTGGGCAAGCAGGCCGGCCAGGCCGCCGCCGGCGAGCCTCACGGTGCGCCGGAGCACGCCTTCCGGGAACCTCAACGTCGGCCGGATTCTCGCAAGCCTGAGCACCGGCGCAAGCTGAGGCAGCGAGAAGAGCACGACGCCGGCCGTCGTCCCCCAGCCAAGCAGGTACACCGCGGCGTGCGACAGCCGCGCCGGGTCGTCCTGCATCCCTCCCGCAAGACGCGCGAAGACCGCAAAGACGCCAATGG
>CACYEE010000122.1 GCA_902773415.1 uncultured Actinomyces sp. | reverse complement strand
GTGAACAAGAATCGTCTCCGCCTCGCCAAGCTCCTGCGCCGCCCCTGCAAAGGACGCGCCAATCGTGCGGGCCTCGAACCCGGCCGAGCGCAGGGCTTCGGCAGCCCATTCGGTACGATACGGCAGGCCCGTTCCTTCAGTGCCGTCGACAAGGACGAGACGAGGCGCGCCGGCCCGGCGAACGGCACTCGCAAGCCGCCCCCGCAGCCTTTCCCCGCCGAGCGTGCGGACACGCTGGCGTACCCGCGCCGATTCGAGGCGAGCACGGGTTTCCCATTGCCGGACGCGAGCGCGAAGCCCGCCGCCGTGGCCCGGCCCGCCCTCGGCGGCAGGAAGCTCGATTCCCGCGGCTTCGCATGCCTCTGCGAGGCCGAGGATCCGCGTGCCGGAGCGGTCGCATGCCTCGCGGAGCTCGCGGACCCGCCCGTCGGGAATGTCGCCGTCGAGCGCAAGAATGTCCGTCACGGCCAGACACCCTTCGATGAGAGGTTCGGCGGCAAGGCGCCATTGCGACTTGACGCCGGCCTGGCCGAGGCAACGCGCGGCGTCGTATCCGGCCTCGCCCGACGTACCGGAAGCGACAATGATTGTCGTGGCTCGCCATGACCGTCCGCTCGCGGCAACCCCGGCGCGGCATTCCTCGTAGACCTTCAGCGTTTGGGCGCACTGTTCGCCAGCCGTCACGAACCCGACGCGACGCGCCCCGGCCTTGAGGGCTTTCGCCTCGCCTGGCTCGCACAGGCGTTCCATTGCGCACGCGAGGGCTTCGGCGTCGCCGGCGGGAACGACGATTCCGTTGCTCTCGTCGACGACCTCCGTCGGCCCCGGCGCGTCCGACGTGATGACGGCGAGTCCGGCCGCGAGCGCCTCGCGCGCAAGAATCGAAAAGGATTCGCGGGCGACGGAGGGAAGCACAAGGACGTCGTGGGCGGCGAACGTCTCGGGGGCTTCGGAGCGCGAATACGCCGGATTCTCCCGCACCCACGCCGGAAAGCCGTCCGCCGGAGCCCCGTACAGGTCGAGCGTCACGCCTTCCGGCGGCGCGAGCATGGCGCATGCCTCGCGAAGCGCCTCGAACCCTTTGTATGGCGAGGGGCCGCCCGCATACATGAAGCGGACGCCGTCCCGGTTTTCCGGGCGTCGCGACGCTAATGACATTTCCTCGACCCCGTTCGGGCAGAGGATTGCCTTCGACATGTCGATGCCGTTGCTTTCGAGAATCCCCAGCATCGTTGCCGACGGAACGAGAATCGCATCGGCAAGGGCAAGACGCTGCCCGAGCCACGCATTGCGCTCCATGAGCCACTCGTGCGTGCGCGAACAGTCGCATCCGCCGCCTGCGACATCGAAGGGGCACGGCTTCATGGCGGTGTCGACAAGGAACTGTCGCGCGCAGACCCACCAGAAATCATGCATCGTCACGACGATTGCCGCGCCGTAGCGCCGCGCAACCTCAAGCGTTTCGGCACCGAGCGTATGGATGGAATGGAAATGGGCGACGTGGGGGCGAAAACCGGCGACAAAGGCCTCGAACCGTTCGGCAACAGCGAGATTCGTGTAGTTCTCTTCGAGATCCCACGAAGCGAATCCCCTGTTTCCGACCCAGTGGACATCGACGCCGTCCACGACGGCATCGAACTCCTCGAGGGTTTCGCACCCGTTGTAGTTTCCCGCAAACACGCGCACCTCGTGCCTGGCCTCGCGGCAGGCGCGGGCGAGGCTCGCGGGAATCAGCGTCCCTCCCGAGACGAAATCGGGAGGGTAATGCGCCGAAACCTGAAGAATCCTCATGCCGCCATGCTATCAGCCTCACTTCCGGTTCTTCGGCGCGCCCTCGTGTAGGGTAGAAGGCACGCTGTGAGGAGGACACATGACATCCACGAACTGGTCGCGCGCGCTCGTCGAAGCGCTTGCCGCCGAAATCGCCCACCGTGCCGGGACAGGCCCGGCAGTCCAGGCCGGAAACGACAACGGACTGGCTCTCATGCTCCGCGACGTCGGGGTCGAACTCGTCCGCGTCGCCCCCGACGCGGACGTTCCCGCGGATGCGACGGCAATCGTCCTGCCCGGAACCCTTCAGGACGCCGATTCGGCAACGCTCGCCGGTTTCGCCCGCGAGAACCGCACGCTCATCGTGCTCGAAAGGAATCCGCTGCACGGCTCGCGCCGCCTCGAACTTCTTCTCGGACGCACCGTCGCCCCCTCCTCGCTTGCGCTCTCCGCCGTCGCCGCGATTCTTCGGCAGGCGGGCTACGGCGACATGACGGCGGCCGCGACCCTCGTCGACCCCCTTGAAGGAGTCGAAGGCGACGCGGAGATTCCCGGGACCGTCGTCGAATGGCTTCGCGGCCGCGCGGACGCGCTCGAAGCGGAATACCTTGTCGTCGCACGCCCCGGCCCCGCTGCCGATGCACCCCTCTCCGCGCGGCCCCTCAACGACTACGCGCCTGTCAACGATGCCCACGCCGAACGGCTTCGCCTCGCCAAACATGAAGAATACGTGCGTGAACGCCGCGAAGCCCTCCTTGCCAAGGCCGAAGCCGACCGCTACGACCTCCTGACCCTTCGCGACCACGCAGTCGGAGCCGAAGGCGCTTCGGCTTCCGCTGTCCGCTCCGCGAAGGAGGCCGAAGCGATTGCCCAGGCAATCCTCAGCCAACCCCGGGGCGCGCGCCGCTATGCCTCGACCCTGCTGAACACCGTGACGGGCCAAAGCCCGCTCGCCACCGCCAAATGGGCCGCTTCCAAGGCAGGAAACCTCGCAAAGAGGGTTCGCAATGCCTAGGTTCTCCATCATCACGCCGGTCTACAGGCCCGAAGCCGAAGACCTTCAGACGACCATCGATTCGGTGCGCGCCCAGACTTTCGCCGACTGGGAGTGGATTCTCGTCGACGACGCCTCCCGCGAACCCGAAGTCACCGCCGTGCTCCTTGAGGCCGAAGGGGCCGACCCGCGCATCCGAGTCGTCGAACGCCCCGAGAACGGCCATATCGTCGCCGCCTCGAACGACGGGATTGCCCTCGCCTGCGGAGAGTGGATCGCGCTTCTCGACCACGACGACCTTCTCGTACCGACCGCCCTCGAAAAGGTCGCCGCCGCCATCGACGCCCATCCGAAGGCCGGATACGTCTATACGGACGAAGACAAGATCCATGCCGACGGTTCCTTGACGGACACGAACCGAAAACCCGACTGGGCGCCCGAACTGCTGCGCCACATGATGTACGTCGGGCACCTGTCGGTTCTTCGCGCCGACCTCGTGCGCGAAGCCGGGGGCTTCCACGCCGGTTTCGACGGCTCCCAGGACCACGACCTGGCGCTGCGCGTGACCGAGCTGGCCGACGAGGTGGTTCACGTGCCCGAAGTGCTCTACCACTGGAGGATTCGCCCCGGCTCGGCTGCGGGAGACACCGGGGCGAAGGACTATTCGACGCTTGCCGGCATCAGGGCCGTCCAGGAACACCTCGACCGCCAGGGACTGCCGTGGAAGGCCATCCAGGCCTTCGCCCGCGGTGCCGAAGGGCAGATCATTCCCCTGCCCCACATGTACGACATCGAACGGACATGCCCGACCGGCACGCGGATTTCCGTCATCGTGCCGACCCGCGGAACGCGAGCCCTCGTATTCGGCCAGTGGCGCTCGATGGTTGTCGAAATGGCGCGTTCCCTGCGCGAGAGGTCCGAAGGCGTCGACGTCGAATTCGTCGCCGTCTACGACAGCGGAATGGACGAGTCGATTCTCCGCGAGCTGCGTTCGATCTGGGGGCCGCACCTGACGGAGGTCGAATACTCCAAGCCCTTCAACTTTTCCGACAAGTGCAACGTCGGCTTCCTTGCGGCTTCCGGCGACATCCTCGTCTTCATGAACGACGACATGCAGATCATCAGCGAGGATTTCCTGGCGCGGCTGTGCGCACCCGTCGCCTGCGAGTCCGACGTCGGCGCGACCGGCGCGCGCCTCCTGCACTCGGACGGCACGATCCAGCATGCCGGGCTCGCCCAGAACGGATACGAATACAATCACGTCTATCGCGGCGCAAGCAACTTTGAATACGGATACTTCGGCGAACTCCTCGTCGATCACGAGGTCACTGCCCTGACCGGCGCCTGCCTTGCCGTGCGCCGCGACGTCTACGAGGAAGCCGGAGGTTTCTCCCTCCTGTTCCCCGGAAGCTTCAACGACGTCGACCTGTGCGAGAAGATCCGGCACCTCGGATACAGGCTCGTCTGGATGCATGACGTGCGCGCATGGCATTTCGAGTCGATGAGCCGCGAACCCCAGGTGAACCAGGAAGAGCTCGACCTTATCGAAGGCCGCTGGAGCTGGCGCGGGCGCGACCCGTACATGCCGTGGGCCGCAGATGCATACATCCAGAAGCGGATGAACGGCATCGGAACCGAAGCCCCCCTGCTCACCGACGCCGCCGAAAGCACGCTCAAGGCGGCGGCCGCCATCGGGGAAGGTGCCGCTGGAGCCGGGCTCGCCATGCTCGCCGCACGGCTTCTGCGCTAGGGCCGGGGACCGTCTCGGACAGGATCGTAGCGCTGGCAAAGGCGGAACGAGCGTATCAATGGGGTCAGACCCCTTTGATACGTCGGGGACGGCAACGAGCGGAAGGTTTCGCGCGAGCTTGCTCGCGCGAAACCGGAGCGAAGAAACTGCGAGAGGAACGAAGCGACCGAACACGCTCCCCAATCCGATACCCCACGGTGGCCGCGCCCTTATAAGACAGCCCCTCGCCTGTCCCTTTTTCTCGCCCCGGAGGCGTACATGCACTCATGAGGCAGCCCAATCGCGCAAGGCCAGACGGCACAGTACAATTGGCGCATGTCCACCGCTGATGTTGCCATCGTCGTCACCACCCATTCCGAGGGCCGGCTCATGCTGCCGACTTTCCGTTCCCTTGCCGCCGCAATCGACGAGGCCGCCGACCGGCTCGTCACGACGGAAGTGGCGATTGTCGAGGACAAGGCGGATGCGCCGACGCGGAGCGCCGTCAAACGGATTCTCGACTCCGACCTGCTTTCGCGCGCAACGCGCGTACAGGTGATTCCCACCGACCACGGCGACCTCTCGCTGGCCCGCAACAGCGGCATCTCGGCGACGGACGCCCCCTGCGTGGGCGTGCTCGATGCGGACAATCTCGTCTCCCCCAACTGGATTCACGCCGCCCGCGAACGCATCCAAACCTTTGGCGGCGACTGCGTCGTCCACCCCGAGCACATGCTCACCTTCGATCTGTCCCTCACCTATTCCGAGGTTTTCTCCTGCGGCGAGGACCGCACCCGCCTCGGCCACCTCAACCGCATCAACCTGTGGGACGCCTTCATGATGACCACGCGCGGGGTTGCCGAAGGCTTCCCGTACCCCGTCTGCCGCCCCGAATCGGGTTTCGGCCCGGAGGACTGGGCCTGGAACTGCGCGACGCTCGACGGGGGAATCGACCACGTGACGGCACCCGGCACGAGCTTCTTCTACCAGGTGCGCTCCCTCGGCTCGCTGCGCGTCGCCCACGCCGACAGTCTCCTGCCGAAAGCCGCAGTCCTCGGCGATAAGGAGATTGCGGTCTTTGAGGCCCGCCAATTGGGTAACGAAGTCGAGGCCGCCCTCGCTGCCATTTTCCCTCCCGAGATGGGACCCGAGCCCGAACCGGCACCGGATCCCGAAGAGAACCAAGAACTAGAAGCCGAACCGGAAATACCGGATAGCGAAACCACGCCTGAACCGTCGACTGCCCGCCGGGCCATCGCCTATGCGCGAAACAATTCTCTTCTGTTCCGTGCAGGGTACGCGAGCGTTCGCAACCTCGCCCGCAAGGCCGGGCTTGTGCCCACTCCTCCGACCCCCGAGGAAATCGCGGCCGCGGAAGCCGAGGCGGCACGGATCCGGGCCGAGGAAGAGGCGGCGCGCAAGGCCGCCGAAGAACGCAGGGCCGCCGACGAGGCCGCTGCCGAAGCGGCCCGCATCGCGGCCCTTCCCAACGCCCGGAATCTTCCTGCGGCCCATTGGGAACTCGCCCACCGTTTCCAGCCGTTGATTCCGGCACGCACCGAAACGCTCGCCGAATCCGTCCCCGTCAAGAATCTTTTCGAGTACAGCCTCCAGCTTCTCGCCCGGCACGCCTACTGGCAGGCCGTCAACGCCTTCCCCGCGAATCCGGATCTTCTGATCGTCACGCCGCGATTGTCCGAAGCTGCCGCCGCCTATGCGTGGCAGGCCGAAACGCGCGGGGAACGCGCCGCCGTTCTCGTCACCGAGGATTTCCGCGGCGAGCGCGACTGCGGCGCGAAGATTCCTGCCTCCGCTTCCGTATGCCGCTGGCGCATCGAGATCGATCCGCGCCTGGAATTCACGCGGCAGCTCGGCCAGCTCGCCGTCCAGCTCGCGCCCGCACGCCTGCTCGTCGTCGACGATGCTCTCGGCAACGAGGCCGTCGACCGCTACGCGACCGCGCTTCGCGCCGCCTCCGAGATTCGCGTCGTCTTCTCCGAATCTTCGGACGGCACCAACGCGGCCGCGTCGATTGCCGGCTGTTCCCCGGAGTATCTCGCCGGCGTCGAGGCGACGGCCGCAAGCGGGAAGATCCGCGACGCCGTCGCTCTCGACGGAGGCGTCGATGCCGGCGACATCCGGCTCGAGGCGATTCCCGCGCTTCCCGAAGCGGCCTGCGAGGCGGCCAATGCCCGGGCGCGTCAGGACGGCGGTCCTGCGTCGCCCGAACCTGCCGCAGCGGCCACGCCAAGTCCATGCCTGTGCTATTGGGCCTCGCACGAAACGGCCGAGGCCCTCCGCGCCGGCCGCGTCGTCCTGCTGTACAACGGGGCTGACGGCACCTCGAACTTCGGCGATATCCTCCAAAACAAGAACGTGCATCGCTATTGGGCCGCGCGCGGCGACCTCGTGCCGATCCTGCTCGTGCCCTCCCAGGCCCTCTCCGAACCAGGCCGCCTCGCCGACCTTCAACGCTGGCATACCCCGCACATCCTCGCCTTCGGCACCGAGGAACCGGCGCGGGCCGCGGATTTCGCGAGGCTCGAACCGTGCGGACCCGTCGCCGCCATGCACATCGTCGGCGGCGGATACATCAACGCGATCTGGGGCGCCGCGCACATCGAACGCCTCGCTGCCGTCGCCGCCGGCTGGGAGCCCGATTCGGTGTTCGCCTCCGGCCTCCAGGTCGACGAGGCGGGAGTCGCCGGGCTTGCCTCGCTCCATGCTTCCGGCCTGCCCCTTCGCGTTCTCGGCTTCCGCGACTACCTCTCCACCGATCTGGCTACGCGCGCCGGACTGGCAAACATCCGCTTCACCTTCGACGACCTCACCGAAGTCCTCCAGGAATGGGCAGGCTCGCCCGTGCCCCTGCCTTGCGGCACCGCTGCGGGCGGAACGGAACCGGACGGCGGCGCGGTCGCCCTCCATGTCAATACGACCGGATACACCGGCCCCGACAGCGCCGGCCGCTGGCGGTCGATCCTGCCCGACGTAGCCGCCACTGGCCGCCGCGCCCTCCTTCTCGATTCCTACGCCGACCGCACCGGAATCATCGATGACTCCCTGCGCAGCACCGCAAACATGGCCGAAGCCTTCCCCTTCGCGCGCTACGAGGTCATCTCCACGGCGCGGACGGCTCTCGAATGGCAGCCGGGAGCCGGCCTTCCCGCCGAACTCGCGCCCGTGCGCGGCATCTGGGCGGGGCTTGCCTCCTCGTACCACACGGCCCTTATGCTCGGGTTCCTCGGCACTCCCGCCTACCTCGTTTCCAGCTCCGGCTATTTCTCCCAGAAGGCCGCGATCTTCAACCTGCCGCCGCTCGAGGACTTCCTCGACGCGCCCGAGAAATACGCGCTGACGCTCGACACGGAGATTGCCGCCCGCGGTGCCTGGATCGAGGAGCTTGACGCTTTCCGGTTCTAGCTCGCCAGTTGTCGGCCAAACGCACGGGGGCTGTCTCAGAAGGATGCGCAAAGGGGACGGACTGGTGCCGCCAGCTCGCGTATCACTGGTGTCAGACCCCTCCGATACGTACCCTCAGGGCTATTATCGCCGGTGTCAGACCCGCATGACATCCACGGTAGCGAGCTGCGGACGCTTGCCGCCCCGCAGCCATCGCACGCATGCTAGCGCGAAACGGACAATTTCGGCCGGAAAACGTTCCGTTTTGCGCTACTCGCCGCAACAGCGAGTTACACCCGCCACCACGGCCGGACGCCGCGGACTCCTGAGGTATCGTGGAGGGCGGCAACGCATCGCTATCCAATCCCCGAAAGGCAGAACATGCGAATCCTTGTGACCGGCGGTGCCGGCTTCATCGGCGCGAACTTTGTCCACACGACGCACGAGACGATGCCGGATGCGGACATCGTCGTGCTCGACAAGCTCACCTACGCAGGAAACCCGAAGTCCATCGAGGGCCTGGACCGCGTTCAGCTCGTGGCGGGCGACATCGCCGACGCCGATGCCGTCGACCCGCTCGTGGCCGATGCCGACCTCGTCATCAACTTCGCCGCCGAATCCCACAACGACAATTCCCTGGCCGACCCCTCCCCCTTCGTACGCACGAACGTCGAGGGCACCTTCACGCTGCTCGAAGCGGTGCGCCGCCACGGCACCCGCTTCCACCACATTTCCACCGACGAGGTCTACGGCGACCTCGCCCTCGACGAGCCGCGCCGCTTCCAGCCGGGCGACCCGTACAAGCCCTCCTCGCCCTACTCCTCGACGAAGGCCGCCTCGGACATGCTGGTGCGCGCCTGGGTGCGCTCCTACGGCATCGAGGCCACGATCTCGAACTGCTCGAACAACTACGGCCCCTACCAGCACATCGAAAAGTTCATTCCCCGCACGATCACGAACCTCATCGACGGCGTGCGCCCCCGCCTGTACGGCACGGGCGAGAACGTGCGCGACTGGATTCACGTGCGCGACCACAACACCGCCGTGTGGGCCATCATCGACAAGGGCCGCATCGGCGAAACCTACCTGATCGGAGCCGACGGCGAGAAGAACAACCTCGACGTCACCAAGGCCATCCTGGAGGCCTTCGGCCGCGACCCGGAGGACTTCGACCTCGTTGCCGACCGCCCAGGCCACGACCGCCGCTACGCGATCGACAACACGAAGCTGGTCGAGGAAACCGGCTGGCAGCCCGAGTTCACCGATTTCGCGGCCGGCCTGGCCGACACCATCGCCTGGTACCGCGACAACGAAGACTGGTGGCGCCCGGCAAAGGAAGCCGTCGAAGCCAAATACGCGCAAACAGGCCAGTAGAGGCCGATTCGCCGGGGGAGAAAAGGGGACAGACTAGGCGAGATTTGGGGGACTGTCCCCCAAATCTCGCCTTCGCTCGCTTCCCCGTTCCTGCCATGCCCGTGCGAACACGAATAGGCCTTCCGCTTGTCGCTCTCCCCAATGTCCCGCCTGCACAGAGGGACCATCTCAAAAGGGCGCTTGATTCCGGCTTGGGGGGCGGCACGTTGCTCCGATTCTGGCTCCAGCTGTTTGCGAAGGTCCGCGAGCCGGTGTCGCAAAGGGGACTGTCCCCAACTCGACGCTAGTCCGTCCCCTTTGCGACACCGGCAGGCGCATCCTCATGAGACAGCCTCCAAACGCCACTGCCGGGGCCGGCAGTTCTGACGAAGGAACGGGGCCTTATGGCAAGGCAACGGCCCCGCTTTCCGCCATCAGATCGTAGTCACCCCCCCGCGAACCAGACGAACCTCGATTCGCTCACGCAGATGCAACGCCCCACGCACCGCCCAACGGACCGGTGCCTGCCAACGCTTCGAGTAGATTCCTTCCATGTAGGCGATGGCCGATTCGTGGTGCGCGCGAATCATCTCCTCGGGCCGTTCCCGCCAGCTTGTTCCCTGGTCATGAACGGCGACGGCATTAGGCACGTAGACGGAGCGCCAGCGCGCGGTACGAAAATCGCGGCCCAGCTGGGTGTCCTCGAAAAACATGAAGTACCGTTCGTCGAAACCCCCGATTTCCCTGAAAGCCTCCCGCCGCACGAGCACGCAGGCCCCTGACAGCCAGTCGGTTCGCCGCGAATGGCCGGCCCTGTTCTCGCCCCGATAGCGCCGGGTAAAGGGGTTTCCGGGCCAGATATTCCCAAGCATGGCATGTCCGGCACCGGACACGAGAGCCGGAAAGCGGCGCGCGGAAGGGTACAGTTCGCCGTCGACGGTGAGGATGCGCGGCCCGAAAGCGGCGCCGCGCGGCCAGAACGCAGTCTCGGCGACGAGCGTGTCAACGCATCCCGGTTTGAAGACGACGTCGGGATTGACAATCAGCAGCCACTGCCCCTGGAAGCCTTCCGCGGCGAGATTGACGGCCCTGCCGTATCCGAGATTTCGCCCGGGGCGGATGATGCGGGCACCGAACCGCGCCTGCGCGTCATCGACGGCCTCGGATTGCGTCCCGTTGTCGCAAATGACGATTTCGTAAGGCTCGCTACAGGCTTCCGCAAGCGAGACGAGCATGGCTTCGAGCTCGTCGCCCGGATTAAAGGCGACGGCGATGACGCGCAATGACGGGCTTTTCTCCATGCGCCCACCCTACCTTCTCCCCGGCTCGAACGCCATGAAGCGGTAACGAAAGGCACAGCGCTGTGATACACGTTGGCCGCACCGCAAGTGCCGCGCGGGAGCTTCCCCCTTAAGATAGGGGCGTGAGCAGGCCAGAGCGCGGACCCGCGCATTTGAGCAAGAGCGCCTCCACCGGGAAGGTTCTGAAATCGTTCCTCCTGGTGTTTTTTGCAGGCGCCCTCTTCGTCGCGTCTTCCTTCGGATTCGCCTATGCGAGGCTTCAGGGCAACGTCGACCAGAGCGACATTTCCGAGCTTCTCGACGAGAACGGCAACCCCCTGCGCGACCCGAAGGCCGGCCAGGACTACAACGTCCTGCTTCTCGGATCGGACGTGCGCGGCGAGAACGACGCGCCCGAGTACACCGAAGAAGGCGAACTCATCGAGGGAATGCGCTCGGATACCGCGATGCTCGTGCATTTCGCGGCCGACCGCTCCCACATCGAAGTCGTCTCGATCCCGCGCGACACCCTCGTGACGATTCCTTCCTGCTCCGTCCGCAAGCAGGCGACCTCCTCGTCGACCTTCCGAACGGAAACGGAATCGAACGCGCAGTTCAACTGGGCCTTCTCGCGCGGCGGCCAGACCGGCGACGTCGCTTCCGCCGCAGCCTGCACGATCAGGACTCTCGAACGCCTGACGAACGTGAACATCGACGGCTACGTCGTCGTCAATTTCCATTCTTTCCAGGACATTGTCAATGCCCTCGGAGGAGTCCCCATGTATTTCGAGGAGGAAATGGAGGATTCCTACTCCGGCCTTCACGTGCTCAAGGGCTGCCGCCTGCTCGACGGCACGCAGGCGCTCGCCTTCGCCCGTGCCCGGCATAACGTCGGCGACGGTTCGGGATCGGACATCGGCCGGATCGGACGCCAGCAGCAGCTCGTGTCGGCGATGATCGACGAGATTCTCGACATGAACCTCCTGACGAATTCGCGTCAGCTCTACAACACGCTCGATGCGGGCACCAAGTCGCTGTCGACGTCGCAGGGCCTCGGCGACCTCACGACGCTCGCGGGAATCGCGTATTCGATCCGAAACACCGATCTCGCGAACTTTCATTTCATTACGATGCCCTTCGACTGGGCCGGTGCCCGCGTGAAAATGAGCAAGGATGCCGAGCTCGTATGGAAATCGATCAGGCGCGACGAACCCGTGTGGGTCAACGAGGACGGCTCCATCAACGCCCC
The DNA here is from genome assembly GCA_902773415.1 of uncultured Actinomyces sp. Lineage (GTDB taxonomy): Bacteria > Actinomycetota > Actinomycetes > Actinomycetales > Actinomycetaceae > RUG11864. The sequence goes on along the minus strand of CACYEE010000122.1, from coordinate 984 downwards.
CGCCCTTCAGACGGCCAGCCCGAGCGAGTCCGCTTCGGCCGTCGAGAATCCGACGGCCGAAGAACCGGCCGAGGCACCGACGGAGGAACCGACAACCGAAGAACCCACGCCGGACAACTCCGGCGTCGAGACGGCAACACCGACCGAAACGGCTCCGCCCGAGTGCACGAAGCAGAATGCCCTCCGACCGAACTATGACTGAACAACCCCCGTCTTTTGCGCCCCGGACACCCCGCGCGCGTCCCTCGGATGCCGACGCCTCGCATGTCGGTCGAGGCAAGGCGCCTTCCCCCGCGAGCTCGCCCAGGCGTCGCTCCCGTGGCGACGCTGCCGCTTCTGCACACCGGGCCGGTGCGGCGCGAGGCCAGGCCGCCGCCCGCGATTCGCGCCAAGCTCCGTCGATCCTTCCCGAACGGACCCCGGTACGGCACCGGTCTGGCATGTCGCCCGGATCCCTCTCCTCAGCAGACGCCGAGGGCGTTTCGCGTCGCGCCGCACCGGCCCGCAACGGCCCTGACGCGGCTGCGGGCGCGGCCGAAGGCGCACGCCAGGACGCATCGAGGCTGAAGGCGCGGGTCTCGCCGCGTGCGGCCGAACAGCCTCGCCGCGCTCCCGCAGCCAAGAACGCCGCATGCCCCGAAGTGGCGGTTTCGAGCGTTCCGCGTCGCATGTCGAAGATGGCGAGGAGCCTGCCGCGCCCGAGGCTCCGGCTCAAGCGGATTCTCGCCCTTCTCGTCATGTTCGCCATTGCGTGGCCCTTCATCCTCTTCTTTTACGGAAACTCGAAGCTCCAGCACATCGACGCGCTCTCCGGCGCGGCGGACACTCCCGGAACGACGTATCTCATCGTCGGTTCCGACAAGCGCGAGGCTGGCGTGCTCGACGACGGCTGGGAAGGCGAACGCGCCGACACGATCATGCTTCTTCAGCTTCCCGCCAAGGGCAATTCCTCCCTCGTCTCGATTCCCCGCGATGCCCTCGTCG
>CACYEE010000121.1 GCA_902773415.1 uncultured Actinomyces sp. | reverse complement strand
TGACTTCCGATGTAAGATAAGTCGGAAGACGAGAATAGCATAGTTCGCTTGGAGTGTCGGTAGTCAAATCAACGCTATACGTCACCTATGGCATATTAAGATGAACTTTGGCAATGGGGGCGGTCTCGTATAGCGTGTGTGGTGCGCCAGTCCTACCAGGACAGTCATGTGGGACGTTGACCAGATCTGTTTTGCTACTCACTCCCGATTGCTTTCAACCCTTCTGGGCGTCGAAGTCGGGTCGGTCTCGAGTTCGCCAGACGGACATGGCCATGCCGGTTTCGCGGCGGAAGAACTTGCGCAGGGAGTTCGGGTTGGTGAATCCGCAGAAGTCGGATATCGTCTTTAGCGGCATGTTGCCGCCGCCGATGAGCTCCTTCGCCCGTTCAAGTTGAACGGCGTGAATCTCGGCGAGAATGCTCCGGCCGGTGGCGCGGGCGAAGCGGATGTCTGCCATCCGCCGCGAGCAGTCAAAGAGGCGCGCGACCTCTTCCGCCTTCAGTCCCGAACATGCCCGGCGGCGGATGAAGTCGAGCGCCGTGAGGACCTGTGGATCGTACTTTTGGAACGATCAAAGGGGACAGACCTTCCTATAGTTCCCTTGACTACTGGACAAATTGACGCTGCGACCGTGGATTATCTCAGTTGGGTGTTGCATTCTGTGGCAAGATACAGGTGACGCGCTAGTAACGACAGTCGATTCTTCGGCCGAGAAGTTTTCAAGGTATAATCGAATAACGTACGGTTTGGCGTTGACATTCGATTATAGGTTTAATAGAATATATGCCGACATGAACAGAAAAGGTATAGTGGCAAGGCAAGATTACCTTGAGAAGGTAAAACCATTTGTCGGGCTTGACATAGTCAAGGTTGCGACTGGCATCCGTCGTTCCGGGAAATCCGTGTTCATGCGCCAGATACGCGATATGATTGCGGAGGAAATCGATCCGAACGGAAAGTTTATCTGGATCAACCTTGAAGAGGACGAGAACAGGCGATTCCTGTCGAGGGGTGTTCTGCACGACTACGTTCTTGAGGAGGCGAAGAAAAACGCGCCGTCCCGTACGTATGTTTTCCTTGACGAAATCAGCGAAGTGGCGGAATGGGAGAGAGCCGTCAATTCGCTGAGAGCCAAGGAGAACATAGACTTGTTCATTACCGGCTCCAACTCGAAACTGCTTTCCGGAGAGCTTGCCACGCATCTGACAGGACGGTACGTGGAGATCAAGGTCAGGCCCTTTTCGTTTCGCGAATTCCGCGAGATTCGGGCAGCCGAAGACATCGCTTCGGCCTTTGACGCCTATCTGGAATTCGGCGGGATGCCGTTCCTCTCCCACATCGGCTACATGGAGGAGCCTTCGCGCGAGTATCTTGCCGACCTTTATTCCTCAATCTTGATGAAGGACATCGTCCGCCGCCACAAGATACGCGACGTCGATTTGCTGTCCCGCATCGTCGGCTACGTGATGAGCGAAGTCGGGCATGTGTTTTCAGCGGCGAGCATTCTCCGCTACTTGAAGCACGAGCGCCGTTCCGCTTCGTTCGATACCGTGATGAACTACCTTCGATTCGGCGAGGAGGCGTTTCTTTTCAGTTCGGCGAAGCGAGAGGATCTCATGGGCAGGCGAATCCTTTCGGTGGACGAGAAGTTCTACGCGACAGACCATGCGATGCGAAGGGCGATAACAGGCGGAAACGTCCGCCGCGACATTGACAGAACGCTTGAATCGGTCGTGTACGGCGAGTTCTTGCGGCGAGGGTACGACGTGAGGATTGGGCGCGTAAAGGAGAAGGAAGTCGATTTTGTCTGCGAGCGTGGCAAAGAACGCCTTTACGTCCAGGTCGCTTACCTGATGGAGCGCGAAGAGACTCGTGAACGGGAGTTCTCCGCTCTCATGGCGGTCCCCGACCAGTATCCAAAGATGGTGCTGTCCCTTGACCGCGTCGATTTCTCGCAAGACGGTATTGTACACATGTACTTGCCCGAATTCCTCATGAAAAGCTGAAGAATGAAAATGATCACATCGAGAAAAGAGTTCATCCTTGGCGTGGCGGCGGTTGTCTTTGGCGCAAGCGCCGCAGGCAACTTGCAGGCGGATGGGGCGGCTGCGGGACATCCCGCCGGCGCGCGGCGGCAATACATCGCCTACAGGAGCTTCCGTCCGCAGCTTGAGCGCACAAGGGATTTTGCGGAGATGGGAATACCGCTGCGCGTCTTCTTCGCGTCTAACACCATCAACGCCTTCGGGAATCCATACTGCGACTATCCGCCCATCTGGAAGGGAGTCAAGAAATACGACTGGTCCGCGCTCGACGCGCAGATCGAAGACTTCCTCAAGGCAAGCCCGAACGCCGATTTCGTCTGCATGATCGACCTCAACACGCCCTACTGGGCGATACGCAGGTTCTCGATAGACTCCTTCACCGAGATATCCCACGCCGCGAGCGACCAGGGATGGATCAAGATCACGAAGGAGTGGATGCTGGACTTCATCGCGTACGCGGAAAAGAAGTGGGGCTCGCGCATCAGCGCCTACATCCTCTCCGGCGGATGCACCAGCGAATGGTACGAATGGGACAAGGGGCGCACGGGCAATGTCAAGAACGCCGCCTGGGCGAGGTGGTGCAAGGCGCGCAGACTCGACTACGGCCCGACCGTTCCCGATCTCGCGAAGATCAAGAGCGCCGCATTCGAGAACCTGGTTTACGACCCAGCCAAGGAACGGCACAAGATCGACTACTGGCGCTTCCACAACGCCGTCGTCGCCGACGCCATCCTCGCCTACGCATCCGCCGCGCGCAAGGCCATTCCGAAGACGAAGGAGATCGGAATCTTCTACGGCTACTACTACACGAGCGCCGCCTGGCAGGCATCATTCGGGCATCTCGACTACGAGCGCGTCTATGCCTCGCCCGACATCGACTTCTTCGTCTCTCCGGCCAACTACTCCGACCGTCAGATGGGCGGCGGCTCCGGCAGCCAGATCGTCCACTCCACCGCAAGGCTCTACGGCAAGCGCCTCCTTCACGAGATAGACGTCGGTCCGCACACGCAGAAGTTCTGGAAGCGCGGCACCTGGAAGACATTCGAGGAGGATATTGCCGGCAACACGCGCGAGGCTGCATTCGCAACGGCGAACGGATGCTCCTACTACTGGTTCGACATGTGGGGCGGGGAAAACGGCTTCTACGACGATCCCGCCATCCGCCGGCGCATCGCGAAGCTCGCCGGTATAACACGCCGCTACAACGCCGCCTTTCCGCATCCCGCCGACGAGGTCCTTCTCGTCTCCGACCCGGAGAGCATCTACCACCTCAACGAGAAGGACCCGAAGGAGCGCGCGTTCGGGGAGTACTTCCGCAACGCGCTGTCAAAGACGGGCATCCCGTTCGACGTGTGCACGCTCTCCGACCTCAGGACGCGCGACATCTCGAAGACGAAGGTGGTGGTCTATCCGGCGGCTATAAACATCACGCCGGAGAAGAGGGCGCTGATGGAGAGGACCATGTTCCGCGGCGGCAAGACGGTGGTGTGGTGCTACGCGCCCGGCATATCCGACGGCAGAAAGCTCGACGTGAAGCGCGTGAAGGAGTACGCAGGCGTTCCCTACGCGACGCCCGGCGTGAGCACCACGAAGATGGAGGGTGGCTGGACGAGCGTGTATGCGCGCGACTACAAGCTCTACACGCCTGCAAAGCTGCGCGAGGTCATCGCGGCGTCTGGTGCGCACGTATGGGCGTCGAAGCCGTGCGTCGTGTACGCGAACGAGCGTTTCCTCGCGGTCCACACGAAGGAGGGCGGAGAGATCAAGGTGTCCCTGCCGCGCAAGTACGCGCGCGTCACGGATCTCCTTGAGGACAAGGTGGTTGCCCAGGACGCCGACAGTTTCACCTTCGTATTCTCATCACCGGACACACGCCTCTTCGATTTGG
>CACYEE010000120.1 GCA_902773415.1 uncultured Actinomyces sp. | reverse complement strand
CTTTGTGACATTGTGTGGAAAAGTCTATATATTCCGAGGTCACGGGCTTACTATTTATGAAACACATCCGCATGTAACATCACCTAACATCACCCAAATGCGTATATTGGTTGCACGTTGGTTGCACGAAAGCCGCAAATTGAAACGTTGGGCAAGCAAAAACCCCAGCTGAGCCGGGGTTTTATCTGTGCGCAGAGGGGGACTTGAACCCCCACTCCCGAGTATGTGGGAACTAGCACCTCAAGCTAGCGCGTCTACCAATTCCGCCACCTGCGCGGGTGTCGGCTGCTCGGCTTCCGCCGTGGCAACGAATAAGAGACTAGCATGGCTTCCGGTCAATCTCCAAAACGAAAGCGGGGCGAAACGGTGTGACCTCCCTCGCTTTGATGGGGCGAGGCCTCTCTTTCGCTGGCTTCGCGCCGAAAAGCCGCACTGTTGCTTTCGGTTCTCGGATCCGAACTAAGCAGGGCTTCGTAATCTGCTTCACGGAATCCTCTGTTTGTGGAGATGCCCGCCGGTGCGGGCGGGCCGCGTGACGGTCAGGAGCGGGCCGCCGATACGTCGTCGATGGCGGAGACGACGAGGTCGGGCAGTTCTTCGAGGGCATCGAGCAGGGAAGTGAACTGGTGGACCGTGCGCGAGCCGAGGACCGCCGAGGAGACGAAGGGACGGGTCAGTACCCAGGCGAGCGACACGTCGGCTGGCGTGCGCCCGAGACCGTCGGCGGCTTTCGTCACGGCTTCGACGAGGCGGCGCGGCTCGTCGAGCAGGTAGGGGTCGATGAGGGGAGCCAGATGCTCGCTGGCCGCACGCGATGTCGGCGGGATCGAATGGCGGTACTTTCCGGTCAATGCGCCGCGGCCGAGCGGGGAGAAGGCGAAAAGTCCAAGTCCCATGTCTTCGGCCATGTCCCGTGCGGTCGACTCGTAGGACCGGTTGAGCACGGAGTATTCCGAACCGAGCGCCGTGAGTGTCGGAAGGCGCCGCTCCGCAAGCATCTGGTTGAGCGCGGCGGTGCGCCAGGCGGGATAGCCAGGGTAGCCGGACCGGCTCATGACGCCGATGTACCGCACCTTTCCGGAATCGACGAGATGGGCGAGGGCGCTCGCGGTTTCTTCCTGGGGAACGTGGGGGTCGGGCTGGGCGACGAGAAGCACGTCGAGATAGTCGGTTCCCAGGCGTTCGAGCGAGCCGGCAACCGAATCGAGGATGGCGCTGCGGCCGGATTCGGCGTGTAGCCCGGAGGTGCGCTCGACGAAGGCGGCGCGCGAGCACAAGACGAAGTCGCGCCGATCGTAGGTGCCTGCAAAGAGTTCGCCGATAATGGACTCCGCCATTCCGGCACTGAAGGCGGGGGAAGCATCAAGGAGGGACCCTCCCGCTTCGAGGAATGCTCCGAGAAGCTCGTCCGCTTCGTCATGCGAGGTGTCGCGGCCCCATGCGAGGGTGCCAAGTCCGATTTCCGAGACCTTGAGGCCGCTTCGGCCCACTGTGCGTTCTCTCATAAAGCAAAATCGTAGTCCACCTCGTTTCCGAAATTGCGGAGCGCCACGGCTAAGCTGTGCCGCATGGGTATCTTCGAAGCAATTGTTCTTGGCGTCGTTCAGGGCCTCACCGAGTTCCTGCCGATTTCGTCTTCGGCGCATCTTCGCATTGTCGGCGACCTCTTCGGCTGGGGCGATCCGGGCGCCGCCTTCACCGCCATCGTGCAGATCGGAACGGAGCTGGCGGTCATCACGTACTTCTTCAAGGACATCGTCCGAATCATTTCCAAGTGGTTTCGCGCCCTCCCGTTGAAGTGGGCGAATCCCGTCGACCGGTCCGACCCGGATGTCCGCATGGGCTGGACGGTCATTATCGGCACGCTTCCGATCGGCATTCTCGGCCTGCTTTTCGACGATGTCATCGAGACGAAGCTGCGCAATCTCTACATTGTCGCCACGGTGCTTGCCGTCTTCGCCGTTTTTCTCTATCTGGCGGACCGCTTTTCGAGCCGCGTCAAGACGCTTGACGACATCAATCTGCGCGATGGCTTCCTGTACGGCCTTGGCCAGGCAATGGCCCTGATTCCCGGCGTTTCCCGGTCCGGAGGAACGATTACCGTGGGCCTTCTCCTTGGATACACGCGCGAGGCGGCCGCGCGCGTCTCCTTCCTTCTTGCGATTCCCGCCGTGCTTGCCTCCGGCGTCTACGAGCTTGTCAGGATTGTCGGAACCGCCGAGTTCTATGCGGTGCCGACGCTGGTTGGAGCGGTCGTGGCCTTCGTTGTCGGATATGCGGTAATCGTGTGGTTCCTCAAGCTGGTGTCGTCGAAGAGCTACACGCCGTTCGTCATCTACCGGATCTGCCTGTCGGGGCTTATCTTCGTGCTCCTGCCGCTCGGCGTCCTGTCGGTGTTCTGATGAAGGGGGAGGGGCTTCCCGGGGCTGTCCTGTTCGATCTTGACGGCACGCTTGCGGATACGGAGCCGAACTGGTTCAACGGCGAGCTTGCCGTCATGAAGCGTCATGGCGTGCCGTGGACGTTTGCGGATGCCGAACGCTATATCGGAACCGACCTGAACGAGTCGTCGGCGGATATCGTCGTCCGTTACGGGCTGCCTTTGAGCGGTCCCGAGTTCAAGGATGCGCTTGTCTCGGAGGTCTACCGCATCGCGCTCGAACGGCGAACATGCTGGCTGCCTGGCGTCGAGGAGACTCTTATGCTGCTGCGTCGTCTGCGGATTCCGGTCGCTCTTGTCACGATGAGCGTTCGGAAGCTGGCCGACGTCGTTGTCGAGGACGCCCCGGAGGGCACCTTCGACGTTGTCGTCGCGGGCGAGGACGTCACGAAGGGCAAGCCTGATCCCGAGGCCTATCTGCTTGCGGCTTCGAGGCTCGGCGTGGATCCGGGCGACTGCGTCGTTTTCGAGGATTCTTCTCCCGGAACGCTGTCGGCGATTCGTGCGCGGATGCATGTCGTGACGATTCCGTGGGCGACGAAAACTCCGGATTTCCCGGGTCTTCTTCGTCGCGAATCGATGGAGGGAATCGACGAGGCGGCGCTGCGTTCGTACGCGAACGCGCCGCTTGCGTCCGAAGCATGAAATTCCTTCCGGTTTGTTTTTGGAGGTCGACGTAGGGTAGCGGCATGGATAGTGACAGCACGGGGACCGGCCGGAGGCACGCGGCGCTTTCGCCTTCTCGCGTCAAGGAACTGCGCCAATGCCCCCTCAAGTTTCGCCTTCGCAACATCGACCGCATTGGGGAGCCTCCGTCGAAGGAGGCTCTTCGCGGCACGCTCGTCCATGCGGTTCTCGAACGCCTTTTCGACCTTCCGGCGGCGCAACGGACACAGGAACGCGCCCAGGCCATGCTTGCCGAACAGTGGGAAGCCCTCAAGGAAAGCGAGAAGCAGGAGACCGATATTTTCGGGTCGAAGAGCGAATTCGATGCGTGGTTCGCCTCCGCACGCCCGCTCGTGTCGGCGTATTTCCGGCTCGAATATCCCGAGAATCTCGAGCCGGTGGGCCGCGAGAGATTCGTCAGTGCGGTCCTTCCGTCGGGTCTGGCCGTTCGCGGCATCGTCGACCGTCTGGACCAGGCCCCCTCGGGGGCTCTTCGCGTCGTCGACTACAAGACAGGCAGGTCTCCCCACCCTCGATATCAGGGCGATTACATCTTCCAGATGCGCTTCTATGCGATGGCGCTCGCCCTTTCGGGCGTCGGCACCGCAAAACGCACGCAGCTTCTGTTCCTCAAGAATGCGCAGACGCTGACCTTCGACCCGGCTCCCGAGCATGTGGCCATGACAATCCGCGAGCTCGACGATGCGTGGGCGGAAATCGAGCGGCGCATCGAATCCGGTTCTTTCCGTCCGCGCGAAAGCCGGCTTTGCGACTGGTGCTCGCTCCAGCGCCTGTGCCCCGCGAAGGGCGGCACGGAGCCCGCAATGAGCGAGGAGGGGGTCGCCTATCTCAAGACGGCTGTCCGTCCTGTTTCGCAGAGGGCCGTTTCCTAGAATGTCACGTATGAACGCTTCAAACAGACGTGGACCGTTCCGTCCCGGCGACCGTGTCCAGCTCACCGACCCAAAGGGGCGCCAGTACACGATTTCCCTCGCGGTCGACGGCCATTTCCATTCGACCCGCGGTTCCTTCGACCACGGCATGCTTCTCGGAAAGGAGGAAGGAACCGTCATCGAGACCGCGGAGGGCCGGAGCTTCCTTGCCCTGCGCCCCCTCGTCTCGGACTACGTGCTCTCGATGCCGAGGGGCGCGACGGTCATCTATCCGAAGGATGCCGGTCAGATCGTCCACATGGCGGATGTGTTTCCGGGCGCGAGAGCATTCGAGGCGGGGCTGGGCTCGGGCGCTCTCACGCTCTCCCTCCTTGCGGCCATCGGACCGGAGGGCCATCTGACATCCGCGGAGCTGCGTCCCGAGTTTGCCGAGATCGCCCAGGCGAACGTCGAGTCCTGGTACGGCGCAAGCGAGTTGCCGTGGACTGTCGAAATTGGCGACGGGGCGGATGTTCTTGCCGGCCTGGAGGCGGGAAGCCTCGACCACGTGTTGCTGGACATGCTCGCCCCTTGGGACATGATCGGGGCCGCCGCGCAGGCGCTCCGCCCGGGAGGCGTCGTTCTTGCCTATGTGGCAACGACCACGCAGATGTCCCGATTCGTCGAGGAGCTTCGGGCGAGCGAAGGCTTCACGGAGCCGCAGGCCTCGGAGACCCTTGTCCGCACCTGGCATCTCGAGGGCCTTGCCGTACGTCCCGACCATCGAATGGTGGCACACACCGGCTTCCTCGTTCTGGCTCGAAGGATGGCTGCCGGTTCGAGGGTGCTCGAGACGGCACGACGGCCCGCAAAGCTTGCCTATTCCGATGCGCAGCCCTGGCAGGCCGAGGATTTTGCCGAACGGACAATCAGCCCGAAGAAGCTTCGGAAGGTTCGCCGGGATGTCGCCCGCCGTGCGGATGTCGAGGCGACGGGAACCACGAGGCCGGGGCCGCGCGGAAAGGAAATTCGCGCGAGAATCGACGCCGAAGCGGCGGCGGCCCAGGCCAGCAAGGCCGAGGAACGCCTGCCACGATCGGTCCCGGACGGGCCATCCGGGACCGATCGTGGCAGGCCGGACGAAACCCGCAGGGAGGAGCCATGAGCACGGAAGACCTTTTCGACCTTCGCGCCCAGGTCGTTTCCCTCGAGGAAAAGAACGAACGCCTCGCCCGTTCGCTTGCCGGCGCGCGCGAGCGAATCCAGGAGATGAACCGGCAGATTTCCGCTTTGTCCCGGCCTCCCGCATCCTTCGCGACGTTCCTCAAGGCACACGCCGCGGACCATTCCATCGACGCTCTTGTCGGAGGCAGGAAGATGAATCTTGCCGCCTCGTCCCTTCTTGACATCGGCGGTCTTCGTCCGGGTCAGGAAGTGTGCCTCAACGAGGAGCTCGTGGCAATCCGGGCGGGAGGCTACGAGCCGACGGGCCAGATCGTGCATGTCGAAATGGTGGTCGATTCCGCGCGCGTGCTCGTCAAGGTCCACGCCGACGAGTCGCGGGTCCTTCGGATTGCCGGGAGCCTCGATGCGAAACGGCTTCGGGTAGGCGATGGCCTGCTCGCGGACCTGCGGACCGGCTTTGTGACGCAAACCGTCGAACGCCCGGATGTCGAGCATCTTCTTCTTGAGGAAGTTCCCGATGTCTCCTATGAGGATATCGGCGGCCTGTCCGCGCAAATCGGGCAGATTCGCGATTCCGTCGAGCTTCCTTTCGAGCAGCCCGAACTGTATCGCGAGCACGGGCTCAAGCCTCCGAAGGGAATTCTCCTGTACGGGCCTCCCGGATGCGGAAAGACGCTGATCGCGAAGGCTGTCGCCACCTCGCTTGCGCGCAAGGCGGCCGAACGCCGGCCGGACGGGCAGGCACGCGGCTACTTCCTCAACATCAAGGGGCCTCAGCTTCTCGACAAGTACGTCGGCGAGACGGAACGGCAGATCCGCGAGATTTTCGGGCGCGCACGCGACCGCGCAGCCCTCGGCATTCCCGTCGTCATCTTCTTCGACGAGATGGAAGCGCTGTTCCGCACCCGAGGATCGGGAATCTCGTCGGACGTCGAAACGACCGTCGTCCCGCAGCTCCTTGCCGAGATCGACGGCGTCGAACAGCTCGAGAACGTCATTGTCATCGGCGCCTCGAATCGGGAGGACATGATCGACCCCGCGATTCTCAGGCCGGGGCGACTGGATGTGAAGATCAAGATCGAGCGGCCCGACGCCGAGGGCGCGAAGGACATTTTCTCCAAATATCTG